>CAYTNN010000014.1:0-1232 GCA_964439135.1 uncultured Pirellulales bacterium | reverse complement strand
ACCGAAGTTGTGCTCTGTCCCGAAGCCTGTGTGACAATTTCACTCAATAAGATGATAGCACAGCAGAAAAGGAGACTTCCTGAGAACTTCCGGCTATATCCATTATGTCCAAAACAGGCCTTGTTCACTCAAGCACCTTTTATTCTGAAAATGAAAAAGTATATACTTCAAGAGTCTTGCCCCAGAGTTTCCATTTACATTAGTCAAAAAGTAAAGTCAGTCCCATGCTGCGATATAATCCTAAGGTAATATTCGTGTCATTTTATATATAAAAAAACAGGAAAATAGTCAAGTAAAATCTCTTCTTCCCGTAACAGTAACAGACATAGAATTCGGCGTCTTTGCAGCAATTCTCTAACCGATCCGAATTGCATCCACCTCAATCTCAAACAGCAGGTCATCTCTGCAAATACAATTTTCCGCAATTACCACAGGGAATAGAGGAATTTTATTACTGATGCGGTACTTCTTGAATAGCGGCGCGTCTTCAGCATGTTTGAAATAGGCCAGGCCCCTCGTGACGTCAGCCCAGTCCATACCTCGTGACTCCAGAATCGCATGCACTACCTGCATTGTCAGCGTCACCTGGGCCTCCGAGTCACCTACATGTGCCGTTATTCCGTTCGGGTCTATACTGGCCGTACCGGAAATATACAATCGTCGATGATCCGGCAGGTCAAGTTCCACCGCTCTGCTGAATGAGCTACCGTATTCGACAGCAGCAGATTGCAGCGGCGAGCGCACTTCAAAAACCCGCACCCCTTTACTCTTGGCTTTCACTGACAGCAGACCGCCTACCAGCGCCGTCCCGGCTGAATTGCACCCGCCGACACCCGTACTGGCCGGAACTAATCCTTCATAAACCCGCTTTTTATTAAAAAAGCCGTCACGAACCTTGTTGAAATCACCATACCAGTCCAAAATATTATTATTATAAAACCATGTCCGTAAAACATGGCTGAATTCCATCCCGGCAGCCTCAAGCATCTCTTCCATCTGATCGAATATCACGCTTGCCTGCTCACTTCGCGATAGATGATCACGTCTCGGCAGCAATCCACCCAGATGGCAATACCGGGCATAGTCGTCCTCGAAAACGCTTCCCACTATTCTACCATCCAGTTCCAGTCGCTTGACCGATGTCCCTGAAACCGCCCGCAGGTGCACTCCGCAAAGATCCGAAGCATGCCCATCCTCAAGCCACGTAACTGGTGCGTCAATTCCGCCCATAG
>CAYTNN010000013.1:0-37585 GCA_964439135.1 uncultured Pirellulales bacterium | reverse complement strand
ACCTGGCGCTTTTGGAAAAAGGATTTCACCTTGTTTATATGGATGTGGCAGACCTGTTTGGTGCTCCCGTGGCGGTTAATCATTGGAATGCCTTTTACAATTATCTGACCGGGCATCATGGCTTCCATCGGCGTGCTGCTCTGGAAGGGATGAGCCGGGGCGGCCTTATTATTTACAACTGGGCCAGCGTGAATCCCGAGAAAGTGGCCTGCATCTACGCCGACAATCCCGTCTGTGATTTCAAGAGCTGGCCGGGCGGTCGAGGTAAAGGAAAATACGATCAACCCTCCTGGGAAGCTTGTCTGAAAGCTTATGGCCTGACGGCCGAGCAGGCTTTGGAGTATGAGCACAATCCGATTGACAATCTTGAGCCGTTAGCACGTTCCGTCGTGCCTGTTCTGCATGTCTGCGGCACATCTGATACTGTCGTTCCGATGCCGGAAAACACGGATGTTGTTGAACAACGCTATAAAAAGCTCGGCGGCAAGATCACCGTCATTCGCAAGCCGGGCGTGGACCATCATCCCCACAGCCTTGAGGATCCGAAGCCCATTGTTGATTTCATACTGTCTCATACAACAGCCGATTACGACAAGTTCCATTACAATCTGCGGCATGGCCTGACAAACTGTCGCATAAAATTCCAACGGCAAAAGAAAGGCCGTGTGGCTTTCCTGGGAGGCTCTATTACCTACAACCCCGGTTGGCGGAACATGATCTGTCAGTACCTGCAACAACGCTTTCCTGAAACCCGGTTTGAATTCATCGCTGCCGGGATACCTTCAACAGGTTCAACGCCGGGAGCTTTTCGTCTCACACGGGACGTCTTTAAAAATGGCTCGGTCGATTTGCTATTTGAGGAAGCCGCCGTCAATGATGCGACCAATGGTCGCAGCGATATCGAACAAATTCGTGGTATGGAAGGGATCGTTCGGCAAGCCCGTATGCTCAATCCTGACATCGATATTATTTTGATGCATTTCGTCGATCCCGAGAAAATGAAAACTTACAATGATGGTTCCGTGCCGGCCGTCGTTCGTAACCATGAAAAAGTGGCGGAACATTATCAACTACCCTCGTTGAACCTGGCGCTCGAGGTGAACGAGCGTATCAACGCCGGTCAATTTGACTGGCCGAATGATTTTCGCAACCTTCATCCCTCACCTTTCGGCCAAAACGTTTATTTCCGCTCGATGAAACGTTTGCTGGATATGGCATGGGCCGGGCCGTTGCCTGAAAACGTTAAATCCAATCCCATGCCGGCAGAATCCCTCGATCCGTTCAGTTATTATCGCGGCCGGTACGTGGATATTGGTGAAGCCGAACTTGTCGAAGGCTTTGTCTATGACGCCGCCTGGAATCCCGGAGATGGTAAAGGGCTGCGCGAAGGTTTTGTTAATGTGCCCGTGCTTAAAGCCGATCGGCCCGGCGCGATGCTCAGACTCAAATTCGAGGGTACTGCCGTTGGTGTTTTTGTAACTTGTGGTCCCGACATGGGTGTCATTGAATACAGCATTGATAAGTCATCTTTTCGCCAAATCGACCAGTTCACTCAATGGAGTTCGAATCTTCACCTGCCCTGGGCCTATATTCTTGATGCGGAACTGAGTCCGGGCGTCCACGAGATTACTCTCAGGACGAGCGACAAGAAGAACCCAAAAAGCCGTGGCCATGCCTGCCGGATTGTGTATTTTCTGGTCAATTGAAATATGCATAAGATAATGTCCAAAAAGATAGTAACGATTTTCGGAACCGCCAGAGCCAGGCCGGGAGATTCGATCTTTACGCTGGCTTACGAGACGGGCAGGATTTTGGCTCAGGCCGGTTTTACCGTCGCCAATGGCGGCTACGGCGGAACCATGCTGGCGGCGGCGAAAGGGGCCGCTGAGGCCGGCGGCGAAGTTATCGGCGTTACGTGCTCGGCGTTCAAGTCCGGCAAAGCGAACGAATATGTGACCCGTGAAATTGTTACCGGTTCTCTCGATGAACGGCTCGAAACCTTAGTTCAACTCGGGCAGGCGTATATTGTCCTTCCGGGCGGAACGGGAACACTGCTGGAATTGGCAAAAGTCTGGGAATTAAAAAACAAGGGCTTTCTCAAAACGGATAAACCGATTATACTCTTGGGCGGATTCTGGAAGCCGCTTATCGAGCTTATCGCGACCGACGATGTCGACAGCAGCAGGAATGTGAAACTGGCGGATGAGCCGAAGCAGGCCGTTGAAATGATTATTGATAACTGATAAACGATTATTAAAAGCTTGGAAATCTGAACCATTGATATGAGCAAAATGCCGGTATTTTTAATTTTAGTATTTTTTATTGGCGTTGTTTCGACGGCGTCGGTATTCGACGCGGAAATAATTCGCGAGACGCCTCTGCTACGGGACGGCTTTGCCATAATGAGAGTGGATGGTGATTTGGTCGGTCCCGACAGTAACGACGTATGGTTCTTCGAATTAGCTTCGGATGTGAACGATTACAGAACAGTTATCAAGGCCGGGACAAGGTTGGAGCTGCTGCCGTCATCGGCGCTTGAAAAGATGACCGCCGACAAGAAAATGCGTACTACAGCAACTTACCGGCTTTGGAACAGCAGGGTGACAAAATACAAAGGCAGGAACTTCATTTTTCCGGGTTTTTTTATGCCCCTGAGCAAGGCCGAGAAGACGGAACCGGCTGAGATACAGTCCGGGCGGGAGCGAGAACAGCAGCTTGCCCTCGATGAGCCGAACGATGTATTGGCTCTACCGCAAGAGGTCATAGAAAAGCTCAGGGCCAGGCGAGAAACAACGGTCATTAGCAAAAAGCCTATAGCGGACGGTAATGAAATTTCAGTTGATGAATCGCAGCCGGCGGCTGAAAAAGAAAAATTGCCGGATGCCCGGCGTTATACGCAAAGCCCCGATTCGATTTTCGTGGACAGGACCGCGTTTTTGGTCAAGCAGAATAATGGCCGCTATTTATTCGTACCCGACGCTCTTGGCCGGAACGTTCAGAAGCTTTTTTTACATCTATTGCCGTGCGCGGCGCTGGAGCTGACCGAGCTGAAACAAGCTGCCCAGCCGGATAAGGTGCGGTTTAAAATTGCAGGGATTAGAACAAAGTATAAAGGTAAAAACTATCTGTTGCTGGAGAGGGCGACAAGAACTTACAGCCACGGCAACTTCGGAAGGTAAAGGACACACGTATGCCCCATGAACTCGACAAAATTATCATCTCCTCATCCGGAGCCGATTTTGAGAAAAGCCTGAAAAAATTTCGCTCGAAGATGATGCGGGCGGCGAGTTTTGCCGGCTACGGGAGCGAGGAAAATCAACAGGTGATTGATATTCTCAGCAATGTTGCCGATCATGGCGACAAAGCGGTTGCGGAATATACGGAGAAATTCGATGGAGTAAAACTCACACCCGGGCAATTCCGGATTGGCAGAGATGAATTGGAGAAAGCCAACCGGGAAATTAACCAGGATATTCTGGCTTCCGTGCGCCAGGCGATTGAAAACGTGCGCTCATACCAGAAGGACATCCTGATCGATCAGGAGAACCTGCCGCGGGGAATCAGATACACGCCCATCAAGAGGGTCGGCATCTGCGTTCCGGGCGCATCGGCCCCGCTGCCCTCGACAGTTATTATGACAGCGGTTCCCGCGCAGGTTGCGGGCGTGAAGGAAATCGTTGTGGTCTCGCCGCCAAGACATGAGGGAAGCATCCATCCGGTGATTTTGGCCGTCTGCTGCGAATTGGGAATTGACGAAGTGTACAGAATTGGCGGCGCCCAGGCGGTGGCTGCTCTGGCGACCGGGACCGGGACCATCGGCAAGGTTGACAAGATTGTCGGGCCGGGCAACAAGTGGGTCCAGGCGGCGAAGAAAAACGTCGCCGGCGACTATGTCGGTATCGATTCTATTGCCGGGCCGAGCGAAGTTTTGATTATCGCCAATGAGCGGGCCAACCCGGCGTGGATTGCGGCCGATATGCTCAGCCAGGCCGAGCACGCCGCCGACAGCAGCGCGATCGTCCTGACCGACTCGGAACCGTTTGCAAAATTAATTCTCGCCGAGCTGCAGAAGCAGGTGGCGGAATTGCCGAGAGCCAAAGCAGCAATAGAATCTCTAAAGAAACATAGTGCTATTATCGTTCTCGACGATATGGCCGCGGCAATTGAAATGGCGGACGATTTTGCCTCTGAGCACCTGGAGGTTCAATGCGGGCAGGACAGCAGGGAAATCGCCGAGAAGATACACAATGCCGGCGCGATATTCATAGGTCCCTACACACCCGTGGCGGTAGGGGATTATTGGGCCGGGCCAAGTCATACGCTGCCGACCGGAATGCGGGCAAAGTTTGCAAGCGCGCTGACAAGCAACGATTTCCTCAAGTCTATCAGCATTATCGAATACGATCAGGAAATGCTGACCGCCAGTGCCGATGACATTGTCCGCCTGGCTGAGATTGAAGGGCTCGAAGCCCATGCCAACAGCGTAAGAATTCGGCAACGGGATTGAATTAGTGTCGAGGGCGTCTCGCCCTCGAATCGCGGGCAAGATGCCCGCGACACAGATCACAGGCCCCAGTCGAGCCTGTCCTTATACCACCAGTAGAACCAGCCCAACCGGTGCGCCAGCACGAAGACAAGGTACAATATTATACATGTCTGCAGAAAATCCCAGAGCGGCAAACGGAACAAAACCGCCGCGGCAAATCCTCCGAGAGCCATAAAAAAAAGGACCAGGCCGCAGTACGGCAAAAACGTGCTGAGTATGGACCTGGAAATTTCTATGGGATTCAGTGCGTCAAATGAATCGAACATCACTCCTCTGAGAAAACACATTGGTAAAAAGAAGCCTCCGGCAGCTAACAGCACCCAAAACCAGTAGTCAATTCGCCTTGTGAAAAGGTAATAAAATCCAGTCGCACAAAAGCAAATGGCAACGCAGCCAAGCAGAAGAATGGCCTGCTCAACAAGTTCTCTTATGCTGAATATATTCGCAATCGGCAGATCGGTCGCACGCCTGCGGCCTTTGGTGCTGTCAATGACACAATGGGCAACGTAATAAACCACATAGCAGCCAAAGACTATATAGAAAGGCAAAGTCAGCAAGGTCATGATATAGGAAGTTCCGGATTGAAGAAAGGGTGCGAGCAACGATGCCAGCACAAAAACCAGGAGAGAGATGAATTTCGGAAGAATTACGAAGACCGCGAGATTTATCATGCCGGAAGCGCTGATCGGATAGAGGAATGCGTCGATAAGCCAGGGTAGCTTACATTCATTCGCCAACGGTGGTTCTTCTTCGAGTATCTTCATAGCATAAAAATCTCCTGCTACCTATCCGAGTTTTGATTCCAAACAAACCATTAAACTTCCCAGTTAAGTTTTCCTTCGTACCGCCAGTAGAACCGCCCTAATAAATGTCCGGCGACCAGCAAAGCATACGCCATGAGCAGATTGAAAAGGATATATGCGAAAAATCCACGAGAAAGAATTTGCGTTAACGACAAAATTTTTAATACCATGCCGAGCATGATATTAAACAGAATGCTCAAACCGTAAAAAAGAATGAAAAGTCCGCAATATTGCAGAAAGGTACTGATTATCGAACGGATGACCAATATGGGATTCATGCCGTTTACTGAATCAAACATAACGACGGCTAAGATGTTCATCGGAAAAAAGAAAACACCGAAGGCAAGCAGAGACAAGAAAATCGTGTTATTCACTTCTACGTTATTGAAATAAGTATAACCGCGGTAGAAGACCACGGGCCCAAGAAAGATGGCGAAACAGGCAAAAAATCTGGCCCAGTGCCAGAACATATCGCCCAAACCTGGCATAGTACCTGCTATATCGGGGGCTCGCAATCCGCCGTCAGCACTATCACGGATGCACTCGGAAAAATACCAACACATATATGACCAGACCAAGACAACCCTGATGATAAGACTCAGAATCCCCCCAAAGACACAGCACATAAGCATTACTGTCGCAATGTCTGTGAATAATTTTAGCAGAATAAATGTAGTAAGAGTTAAAAGGCCTCCTTTGCTTGTCGGATAAAGGAAAATATCTATCATCCAGGGCAGTTTGCGTTGTTTTGCGTATTCGGTTTCTTCCACTTTCGAATCTTCTTGATATTCCTGCTGATGGTCGATAGCTTGTTCGGAGATGTTGGATTGGACGGTAGGTTCTTCTTTGAGCTTATATTCATCAGGGACATCTATAAGAGTTAAACCATGGGAAGAATCTGTCGTGCGGGGCATCAAATCTCCGGAATAATCCTGATTTGCATCGGAGCCGGGAGCGAGAATTACCGGAATGATAAACGTATTGTTGCATTTCGGGCATACGGCTTTTTTGCCTGCGTGGCTTTTGGGAGTACTTATTTTCCTGTCACAGTATTCGCAGTTAAACTCAATGACGGTCGATTCGGTTGGTACAACTATAACGCTGCCGCACTTTGAGCATTTGCCCTGCTTGCCGATGTCTGTATCCCGGACACTGATTTTATGAGCACAGTGTTCGCAGTAAAACCGAATCATTAAATCTTCTCCCTCTTAAGTGATTTCCTGGTTCTACAGTTTTGGCGATTTTTCCAGGCTGGGCGGTTCTCTCATGTATAGTACTCTGTCATGATTGATTCTGTAGCTTGTCATTCCCGCGAAAGCGGGAATCCAGAATCGTTGGCATCTTGGATTCCGCATCAAGTGCGGAATGACAAACTACCAGGAACCGTGCCGCAGAGCCTTTCTATTGAACAGGACGCACCGGAGCCGGTTTTCTTCAGTCGAAATTCTCTGCGGTAATATTTTTCCGGCAAGCCGCCTGCTGTTCTGCAAATCAGCTGCCCAGCTTTTGCTTTATAATTTCACCCGCTCTGGTAAGGGCATCGCCGATTTTTTTCGGATTTTTGCCGCCGGCCTGTGCCATTTGAGGCCGGCCTCCGCCGCCGCCGTCAACGATGGGAGCTATTTCCTTGACGATGTCACCGGCTTTGAGGCCTTTGGCGATAAGATCGTCGGTCACACCTGCCAGAAGCGTTGCCCTGCCGTCATCGTCGAAGCCCAAAACAATCGCAGCGGATTTTGCCTTCTTCTTGAGCATGTCGACCGCCTCTCGCGCCTGATCGACGGTGGTTGTCGATAATTGGCCGATGACGATGGAGGCCTCGCCGATTTTCTCACATTTTTCAAGGAGTTCTCTGGCCTCGGCCATGGAATCCGAGCCGGACTGCCGGGCGGCCGCCTTGAGTTCTTTAGCGAGCTTTTTATTGTCCTTCAGCAACTGGCCGACCCGCTCGACCAGCGATTCGGATGGAACCTTGAGTATTGCCGAAAGCTCATCGACGATGCCACTGGCTTTTTCGAGGTAGTCTGTGAGCGCTGCGCCGGTCAGGGCGGTAATCCTGCGGACGCCGGCCGAGATGCTCTCTTCTTTGATTATCTTAAAGCCACCGATGGACCCGAGCTTCTCGACGTGTGTGCCGCCGCAAAACTCCCGGCTGAAAGCCTCGTCGATCCGGTCCTTATTCTCGGCGCCGAGAGCGACGACCCGAACCTCGTCCCCATACTTCTCGCCGAACAGTGCCATCGCGCCGAGTTTCTGGGCCTCGTTTTTGGGCATGACCGTCCATGTCACGGGCAGGTCGGCGGCGATTTTTCCCCTGACCAATTCTTCGACTTGTTTAAGCTGCTCGACCGTTGGCGCCTTGGGGCAGGTTAAGTCGAATCTCAAATAATCCGGGCCGACGTAACTTCCCTGCTGGGCCACCGATTTGCCGAGCACCTCCTGCAGCGCCCACTGGAGCACGTGTGTGGCGGTATGATTTTTCTTGACGGAATTTCTATCTTTGCTGACGATTGCATGAACCTTTTCGCCGATATCGAAGGCACCTTCGACAGCCTTTCCCTGGTGGACGATGCAGTTGGCGATTTTTACAGTTTTTTCCACGATGAATCGGGCCTTGCCGGACTGGATAATTCCGCAGTCGCCGACTTGCCCGCCCGCTTCGGCGTAGAAGCAGGTCTTGTCGAGGACTAAACCGACCTGAGTGCCGGCTTCGATTCGCCCTTTGTTTTTGAAACCTTCGCCGTCGATGAAACCGGCAATTACAGCATCACACTGGTCCGTGTGATATTTGTGCAGGTCTTCGGTTTCCGGCAGGACCTGTCCGCTGACCGTATCTGTGATGGACAGTGAATCTTTCGAAATAGCGGCTCTGGCGCGTTGTCTCTGCTGTTCCATGAGTTCGGAAAATGTCGCCGTATCGACCTTTAGGCTGCGTTCGGTGGCCATGAGCTGTGTCAAGTCCAGCGGAAAGCCGTACGTGTCGTAAAGCTGGAAGGCATCTTCGCCGTTAATGACTTTGTCTTTTGATTTCTGTGCCCTCTCGGCGGCGCCGGCGAAAATTTCAATACCCCTGTCGAGAGTTCTGCCGAAGCCGGCCTCTTCGGATTCGATTACGGTCGAGACGTGGTTCGCCCTTTCACGGATCTCGCCGAACGCCTCGCCAAGACAATCGACGACGACCGGCACGAGTTTGTAGATGAACGGCTCGTGCATTCCCAACTCCCGGCCGAACCTCGAAGCCCGGCGAAGAATTCGGCGAATCACGTATCCCCGGCCTTCGTTCGAGGGCGTCGCGCCGTCGGTGATCGCGAAGACAAGGGCGCGAATATGGTCGGCGATAACCCTGAATGCGTTGTCGGTTTTGTTGCCCAGCTTCGATGTGTATTTGTGGCCGGTGATCTGGCCGGTGCGCTCGATTATGGGCATGAATAAATCGGTGTCGTAGTTGCTCGCCTTGTTCTGCATCACGGCGACGATTCTTTCCAGGCCCGCGCCGGTATCTACGTACTTGGCCGGAAGTGGTACGAGCTTGCCGCCTGGATGGCGATTGTATTGTATGAACACGAGATTCCACAACTCGATGTACCGGGCGCAGCCGCCGTTTACCCGGCACTCGTGACCCGGCACGTTTTTCATGTCGCACATCTCCGGGCCGAGGTCGATGTGTATTTCACTGCATGGCCCGCAGGGGCCGGTCTCGCCCATTTCCCAGAAATTATCTTTCTTGCCGCACGCCAGAACTCTCCCGGACGGTATAGGAGTGACTTTAGGCCACAGATTTGCCGCCTCTTCGTCTTTCGGCAAGCCGTCGGCTGCGTCACCGGCAAAAACCGTCGCCCACAAACGGTCCGGGTCGATGCCCCAGACCTTTGTGAGAAGCTCCCATGCCCACTCGATGGATTCGGCCTTGAAATAATCGTCGAACGACCAGTTGCCCAGCATCTCGAAGAACGTGTGGTGGTAGGTATCCTTGCCCACTTCTTCGAGGTCGTTATGTTTGCCGCTTACACGCAGGCATTTCTGGCTGTCGGCCACCCGCGGGTACCGCGCCGGCGCCAATCCGAGGAAAATATCCTTGAACTGGTTCATGCCCGCATTGGCAAAAAGGAGGGTCTCGTCACCGATGGGGACGATGGGCGAGCTGGGTACGATTTCGTGGTCTTTGCCCTTGAAGAAATCGACGAACTCATGTCTGATTTGCTTTGCAGTTTTCATCTGGAATCTCGTATTTGGTTTTCCTGCCTCAAACGGTACTATACAGAATAATTGTAACGAATTATACAAGGCCCTTGGCGGCGAAGACTTTGCCTTTTATCTCTTCGCACAAATCTTTGTTTTCAATCAGGTATTTTTTGGCGTTCTCTCTGCCCTGACCGAGCCGGATTGTGCCGTAGTTCAGCCAGGCGCCGCTTTTATCGACGACCTCGCAGTCGGCGGCCAAATCGAGCAGATCGCCTTCGTAGCTGATTCCGCAGTCGAACATAATATCGAACTCGCTGTCGCGGAAAGGCGGCGCGATTTTGTTCTTTACCACCCTTGCCCTGATCCTGGAACCGACGGCGCCGCTGGCGTCCTTGATGGTTGTGATTCGTCTTAGGTCGATTCGTATCGAGCTGTAAAATTTCAGTGCCCTTCCGCCGGTCGTTGTTTCCGGGTTGCCGAACATCACGCCGATTTTCATGCGAATTTGATTTATAAAGATGAGGGCGGTTTTGCTCTTGTTGATGACACCGGTAAGCTTTCGCATCGCCTGGCTCATTAACCTGGCCTGCAGTCCCATGTGGCTGGCGCCCATCTCGCCTTCGATCTCCGCCTTCGGCGTCAGTGCGGCGACGGAGTCGACGACTATGACGTCTACCGAATTGGATCTGACCAGCATCTCGACGATATCAAGGGCCTGTTCCCCGGTATCGGGCTGGCTGACCAGCAGGCTGCTTACATCGACTCCGAGCCGTTTTGCCCATGTAGTATCCAGAGCGTGTTCGGCGTCGATAAAGGCAGCCACGCCACCCGTCCGCTGAGCGTTGGCAATGACGTGAAGTGCGAGGGTCGTCTTGCCGGACGACTCCGGCCCGAACAGCTCGGTTACTCTTCCGCGAGGGATACCCCTGCCGCCAAGCGCTATATCGAGCGATATTGAGCCCGTGTCGATGCCCTCGATCTTGGCGTATTGATGCTCGTCCATCTGCATGATTGAACCCTGGCCGTACTGCTTTTCGATCTGCGCGATCACACGCTGCACAGCGTCACCCTTGCCGGTCGCATTTGAATCTACCTTAACTTTTTTTGCCTTTGCCATTTTTGTTTTTCTCCTGATTAATATCCCGCCTGGGGCTCTGTATTTTTTTCGCCTTATTGCAGTCTGTAATTTCCTAATACGGTGTAAATGGGGCCTTTCGGCGCCAACTGGCTCTGGTAAACCGAAACCGAATCGGCCGGCATAGTCCCGAGCTTGAAATCCTTATAATCCCGGGCCATTTGAGCCAATTTAATGCCCGCCCCTGTGTTTCTTATCCTGCACAATGTCAGATGGCCTGAGAACTTTCTGGCTTCTCTGGGCCAGCCGGCCAAATCCAACTGCTGCTCGAGGTCTTCCTGTAATTGTAGCAGCTTGTCGCTGTTCTGTCCCGTGCCAACCCATAAAACCCTGGCGCTTCTACCGCCGAAATGGCCGACCGATTCGACGTCCAGATCGAAGCTCTCATGCCGGCTCGCAACGTCTCCGGTTATGTTGCAGACATCCACGGCCTGCTCGTCTTTAATTTCGCCCAGGAACTTCAACGTTAGGTGTATCGTCTCGGGATTCACCCATTTTGCGTCGCTTTTCTTGATATCAGCTTTGCCCTGCAGCTCGTCCTGCAGGCTGGCCAGGGCTTTTCTGATTTGATCGTCGATATCTATTGCTATAAAGCACCGCATGTTACTCTCGATACGCTAAAACTGTGTAATGTTTCGCAATTCCTGCAGCCTCTTGTCGATATTCGTTCTATCGGTGGAGGTCAAGCCATCCAGCGAGAAATCAGCGATCGTATAAGAGGCGACCACTGTGCCGTATGCAACGGCCGTTTTTAATGTCTCGAAATCGGTCCTTCCGGTTTGTGCCATATAGCCCATGAAGCCGCCTGCGAAACTGTCGCCGGCACCGGTCGGATCTATGACCTCGGCGGCCGGAAATGCCGGCAGAATGAATATGTCACCATCGGTATTACACATGATTGAGCCCGATTCACCTTTTTTAGCAATCACAACACTGGGGCCCATGTCTAAGATCTTCTGCGCTGCCCTTATCAGATTATGCTGATCCGCCAACATCCTTACTTCGTCCTCGTTGATTATCAGGCAGTCGATTTTCGTCAGCAGGGCTTTTAAATCATCCGGATATTCCCGAATCCACAAGTCCATCGTATCGACGGCGACGAATGCCGGTTTCTCGACTTGCCCGAGCAGCTCGTGCTGGAGGGCCGGTGCCGTGTTGGCGAGAAAAACAAATTCACTGTCCTTGAAGGCTTCGGGCACCTTCGGCGGCGCTTCGGCCAGGACATTCAATTCCACTTTCTCCGTCGTCCGGTCGTCCATATTTTCGTGATACGAGCCGGTCCAGCGGAAAGTTTTGCTCTGAGGCCTTAATTCCAGTCCCGTCAGATCAACGTTCCTGCCGGCGAAGATTTCGGCCAGATCGAATGGGCAATCCGAGCCGATCACGCCGACGAACCTGACCGGCGAAAAAAAGCTGGCCGCCATGCTGAAGTAAATCGCCGCACCGCCGAGACAGTTCTCGCGAACACCGCCGGGCGTCTTGATCGTATCAATTCCTATCGAACCTGTGACTAATAATGACATATCTATGCTCGCTATGTTTGTGTTTGGAATTTCATTAGTGTGTTGTCTATTCTTTTCAGAGTATTTTCTTTGCCCAACAGCCGGACCGAATCGAAAATGGGCAGGCTGATTGTGGTTCCGCAAATTGCCACCCGCAGCGGCTGGGCGACTTTGCCCAGGCCGACTTGCCTTTCCTCGGCCAACCCGCGCAGCATATCCTCGATGCCCTGTTCCGTTAGCTCATCCATCCCGGCAAGCTTTTCCCGAACAATTGTCAGAACGGCCAGGCCGTCGTTCTTGAGCAGGATTTTCTTAACCGCTTTGTCGTCGTATTTGATTTCGTCGTTGTCCACAAACAGAAATTCGCTCTTTTGCTCGATCTGAGCCAGGGTTCTTGAGCCCTCGCAGAGCTTTATGATCGTTGAGAGAAGTTCATCGTCGGCAGATGCCATCGGGGATTCGATAATATTTAAGTAACTCTTGAGATGCCCGAGGAGTTTTTCTTTGGGGACCATCTTTATGTGCTCGGTGTTAAAGGAGAGCAGTTTCTGCCGGTCGAACAGACTGTTCGATTTGGTCAGGCGCGAAATATCGAAGGCGCCGATCAGCTCGTCAATCTGCATAATCTCGCGATTATCGCCGGGATTCCAGCCCAGCAGGGCGAGGAAATTCACCATGGTTTCGGGCAGGTAGCCGCTCTTGAAGAAATCGACAATGTTGATTTCCGGCAAGGCTACGCCGAGATGCTTTGCCATCGCGTCGATGTTAGGCATGTCCGGCATGGTTTTGCCGCTGATAAAAGAATCGAGCTGCTCACGACTGATATCGCCCGCGGCGGCGAGTGTTTCGAGGTCGATCTCCTGGGCGGCCTTGATTGCTTTGCGAAGGGCCTTCGGACGCTCACGTTTGGAGAGTTTGCCGCCGGTATCGCTGACTGTTACCGACATGTGGGCATATTTCGGAAGCGGGGCATCCGGAAACAGGGCCTGCCATAAAGTCTGCTGGCCCGGCGTATTATTGAGATGTTCCTGGCCGCGAATGATATGTGTAACGTTCATCAGGCGGTCGTCGACGACGCATGCGAAATTGTATGTGGGAAAACCGTCGCTTTTCAGGATGATAAAATCGCCTATCTCCTCGGCGGCAAAGGTAATCTCGCCCCGGACCACATCCTGCACTACAATCGGCTCGGCCTGAGGTACGGCGAAACGGACCGTAACGGGCCGGCCTTCGGCGCGGGCCTTTTCCGCCGCTTCGGAGTCGGGAAAGTCTTTAGGCCGGGAGTAGGAAAAGCTATCCTTCTGAGCCTCAGCTTCATTGCGAAGTGCGCCAAGCTCTTCGGTAGTCTCGAAACAATAATAGGCCTTTTTTTCGTCGATAAGTTTCTTTATATATTTATCGTAGATGTCTTTACGCTGAGATTGCAGGTACGGCCCGTTCGGACCGCCGGCTTCCGGGCCTTCGTCCCACTGGATTCCGAGCCATTTCAGGTCGTCCATTACCTGTTGTGCGGCGGTCGGCGTGTTTCGCTTCTGGTCCGTATCCTCGATTCGGAGTATAAACGTTCCGCCCGCCCGGCGTGCCCAGAGCCAGTTGAATAGAGCGGTTCTGGCTCCGCCGACGTGCAGATAACCCGTCGGCGACGGTGCAAAACGCGTTACGACATTTTCAGACATAGCGTACAGTTCCTATTTAGCTGCAAAATACGTGAAACACGTAGCTTAAGTTCCCCGGCCGGTATTGTCAAGTACAAGTAATGCAGAACCCGCCGGGAACGCACAAAAAAGTTTGTGCTTATTGAATATGTTTGTTATTTTCACTCAAGCCCAATAGTCGATTGTGTAATCTTGATGGGCAATTTTGCTTATTGGAAAGGTTGAAAAATGTGGCCGCAAATTGGGCCGATTCCGACGTTCAGCATCCTTTATATTATTGGTATTCTAAGCCATTATCTTATTAGCTGCCTGCTTGCCCGACGCCTTGGGCTGCGGTACCGGGTCTGGATCGCTGTCAGCGTATGCTATAATTTGGGGATGATTGTCGGCGCCAAGGCACTGTACGACATTCAACATACACAATTTGATTTCGGGGCGCTGCTGACAATCAGCCATTATATGAAAGGCGGATTATGGGGCGGGCTGCTGGCTTATCTATGTCTGTCCGTACCGTTGGTGCTGGTTTTGTCGAAGCGCAGGCGGGCGGCGCTCGATCTGATCGCACTGTCGATTCCGATCCCGTGGATTTTCGCCAAGCTCGGATGCCTGTTTAACGGCTGCTGCTACGGGCGGGAATGCTCCATGCCCTGGGCAGTCACATTTCCCGAAGGGGCCGCAGGCGCTCCGGCGGGTATTCCCCTGCACCCGGTAGAGATTTACGAGATACTCGTCGTCTTGTGTATTCTTGGCGTCTTTACGATATTAAAACGCCGGTGGGGCTCCGGAACGATGCTGCTCTGGTTTCTGGCTCTCTACGGCCTCGGACGGGCGGCCACCGAGATGTGGCGGGGCGATACCGATCATCATTTGTACATCGGCCCGCTGACCTTGTCGCAGCTAATCTGCCTGGTCGTGGCCGGTGTTTCGATTCTCGTGCTGTACTTCTTACGGCACCGACGCCGGGCCATCCTGAAACGAAGGATAATTGAAGAAATTCTGAAAAATTAGTGTTTTTCGCCAGATAAGGTTTTGGTTTGACGGCGATTGTTCGTCCGGTTACACTTTTAGCGTGTGATTGGTTGGTTATTGAATACGCGCTATATTTGCTGATTAGGAGGTAAAGGAACCATGAGTAACAAAGCAATTGACAGACGCCGATTCTTAAAACGTGCTGCCGGTACCGCCGCAGGGGCGATAAGTTTTCCTTACATCGTTTCGTCATCGGCTCTGGGCGCCGGCGGCGGTGTGGCCGCCAGCGAAAGAATTACTGTCGGCTGCGTCGGTGTCGGGCCTCAGGGCACGGGCGTGATGGGCAACTTCCTGAGACAAAAAAATGCGCAGGTGGTCGCCGTCTGCGACGTCAAAGATCCCGTGCTCAAAGCTGCTCAGGAACTGGTGAACGGGCACTACAAGGGCACCGGCTGTGCCGCTTACAAGGATTTCCGCGAAGTGATGGCGCGTGACGACATCGACGTGATTCTCGCAGCCACGCCGGACCACTGGCATGTGCTGATCGCGCTGGCGGCGGTCAGATCTGGAAAGGACGTATATCTGGAAAAACCGATGGGACTGAGCCTCGCCCAGGACCAGGCCCTTCGTACGGCCGTGCACCGTCACGGCAGAGTTTTCCAGTTCGGCACGCAGCAGCGATCGGAGCGCAACTTCCGTTTTGCCTGCGAGCTGGCGCAGAGCGGCAAACTCGGCAAACTGCACACCATTAACGTATGGTCTCCCGGCAGCAGCCAGGGCGGGGATCCCAAACCCGTGCCCGTGCCGGAATGGATCGATTACGACAGATGGCTGGGACCGGCTCCTTACACGCCCTACACAAAAGACCGCTGCTCGAACAAGCTGTGGTGGTTCATTTCCGATTATGCGCTCGGTTTTATCGCCGGATGGGGCGTGCATCCCCTGGACATTGCGCTCTGGGGCGGCGGTGAAAAAGTCGCCTGCCCGGTGGAGATCGAAGGCAAAGGCGTCTGGCCCACCGAGGGAGTAGCCGACACGGCGATGAACTGGAAAGTCGTCTGCAAATATGACAGCGGCGTAACGATGAATTTCACCGGCGATCCCTATCCGGACGAGTGGAAGAAACGCTACGGGCGAACAACCAGTCACGGCACGGCCTTCGAGGGCACCGATGGATGGGTGCACGTGGACCGCTCCGGCCTCAACGCCCATCCGAAGGAGCTGCTGGAAACGGAATTCGGGCCGAACGATATTCACCTGTACAAAAGCGACAATCACGTCGGAAACCTTTTGGACTGCGTCAAAAGCCGGGCCGAAACCGTCTGTAATATTGACGTGGCCGTGCAGGCGGATATAATCTGTCACATTAGTGACATTGCTATTAGACTTGAGCAGAAAATTAAATGGGATCCGAAAACCGAACGTTTCGTAAACAACGATGCAGCCAACCGCAGGCTGTCTCGACCCATGCGTACTCCATGGACGCTGTGAAGGACGATAGAGTGATCTAAAGTGACTAAAGTGAGCTAAAGTGTGTGGCGCTTTCTTAATTTTAGACACTTTAGTCACTTTCAACTTTAGGCACTTTTTTAGACTCGTAAGGCTATTATAGAAGCATAAGGGAACATTGTTTGTTAAGGAGAAAATCAGATGACCAGGAAATTAGTTTTAATGCTGCTGTTTACAAGTTTGCTTTTGGTGGGATGTCAAACAACGCCTGTCGGAGATGCGGCTTCTAAAGCGGGCCAGTGGCAGAGTCTTTTCGACGGCAAAACCCTCGAAGGCTGGCAGGCCAGTGAGAACAAAGATACATTTACCACCCGCAACGGGATGATCGTTGCCCACGGGCCCCGGAGCCATCTTTTCTACACCGGGCCCGTCAACGACGCCAACTTTACGAATTTCGAGTTTAAGGCCGACGTGCTGACCACGCCCGGTTCCAACTCCGGCATATATTTCCATACCGAGTATCAGGAAACCGACTGGCCGTCGAAGGGCTTCGAATGCCAGGTGAATTCGACACATAGCGACCGCAAGAAAACCGGAGGCATCTACGCGATACAGGACGTTATGGATAACGCCCCGTCCACGGACGATAAGTGGTTTCACTATTACATCAGGGTCGAAGACAATCACGTCATCATCCAGATCGACGGCAAGACTACCGCGGCATGGACGCAGCCCGAAGACTGGACACCGCCCCAGGGCATGGAAGGCCGAAAAATCAGCGAAGGAACCATCGCCCTGCAGGGTCACGACCCCAAGAGCATCGTCTATTATAAGAATATAATGATCAAGGTACCGCCCTCGCGGATGGATTAGATTTGACCGGCTTTCGTGCATAAAATGAAAGTCAATGCGAAGGGATGTTTCAGGTGACCATTAAACGATTGACTGTATTTGTCGGGGCTGTCCTGCTGCTCTTGCAGACTGTACCCGGCAGGATGCAAAATGCCGCCGGGTCCGATTTGGTCGCCGGGCAAAAGCCCCGCTACGATTGGCGGCAAGCCGACAGCTCGCTGGCGCTGCTCAACAGGGGGCACGTTGTCTGGCAGTTCAATTTCGACAAGAAGCAGAGCAGGCCGTACTTCCATCCGGTCTGTCTGACCGACGGGGCGGAATTGACCTGGCATCGCCCGCCGGACCATCCGTGGCACTACGGGCTGTGGTTTTCGTGGAAGTACATCAACGGCCTGAACTACTGGGAAGAGGACCGCGATACCGGCCTGTCGCAGGGGCTGACCGAGATTAAGAATGTGGAGGTGACAGCCAATCGCGATTACTCGGCACAGATTACGATGCAGCTCAGTTATCATCCGCCCGGTCAATCGGCAGTGCTGAGCGAATCGTGTCTCATTCGCCTCGGCAAGCCGGATGAAGATGGCCGTTATCATATCGACTGGAGCAGCCGTTTCACCGCCGGCGCCGCGGATGTTCTGCTGGACCGCACGCCGATAACGGGCGAGAAGGACGGCCAAAGCTGGGGCGGCTACGCGGGCCTTTCGGTGCGGATTGCAAAAAATACCTCCGACTGGTATCTCACCGACAGCGAAGGACGAAAGGACCTTGAAGGCCACGGCAAAAAATCACGCTGGATGAATTTCGGCGGCCGGACCGCTGAAAGTAAAGATTTCAGCATCGCCCTCTTCGACCATCCGGACAACCCGCGGCATCCGTCGCCGGGCTTTGTTATCATGGATCCCAAGGTGCCGTTCGGATACTTCAGCCCGGCGCTGCTTTTCGATAAGCCTTATACTTTGCCCGCCGGCAAAAGCTTTTCGCTGAAGTATCGAGTTATGATTCATCCCGGGCGGGCGGAAAAGAACGCGCTCGAAGCCGAATGGAAATCGTTTTCCGGAACGGCCGGCACTCAGGCACGAATCGAACCGGCACAAGACTCTAACGCCCGGCAAAGAACTGATGAAGCCGTCTCTAAGGAGCTGGATAAATCCGCCTTTGTTTTCGAGTTCACGCCCCAGATGTCTTTTGCCGAGGCGATAGAGCAGATAAAGTATTGCGTGGAGCCGCCGCTGCCGATAGTCGTGATCTGGAAGGATTTGTACGACAACGCCTATATCGACCGGACGACGCCCATCAACATGGATGAAATATCGGGAGTTTCTCCCGGCAGGGCGTTGAAGCTCCTGCTGGCGTCGGTTTCCGGCGGTTATGACCGGCTCGGCTACATCGTCGAGGACGGCATCATCATGATAGCAACGGTCGAATCGCTGCCCGAAAGGTGGGAAACGCACGTCTATGACATTTCCGACCTGCTTTGAATTGGCTTTGTTTTTTCAAATAGACTATAAATCACGAAGGGGCACAAAGGCCTCAGAGAAATAATCAATAACCGCAGATTAACGCAGATTAACGCGGAAAAATCGTAAATCGCAAGTCGTAAATCATAAATAACAAAGTCTCCTGTATTCTGTTTTTTACATTCGTTATCTATTCTACGAACCGTTACACAAAAAGGCGGGCAAATTCCAGAAATATCTCCGTGAGCCGGCACTTTTTGCGCGTATTGCATACTGCATACTGCGTATTACGCATAATATAATTCCGTCAAACACGAAGCACGAATATTGAAATCCAACAATTCCGGAGCATTTGCCGGATGTCTGTTGCCCGGTGTAGTTCCGGAAACAAATTCGAATAACGGAAATTCAAAGCCCAAAAACAGCTTAACGAGACGGCGTTCTTATATCTGCCAAGATGGACACAGAGTACACAGAGCAATAGTCAATAGTAAACTTGTGCCCGCGAAGGCGGGTATCGTAAATAGTCAATGACAAGGGCCGTGGATTAACGCTGATAGAAGAGGAAAAAATAGACAATCATCAATAGTAAATAATCAATGACAAAGCCTTCCCTCTCGTGGCATTTAATGCAGAATTTTTCCTTCCGGCCGTCAACCTCGCGGTGCGTTTCTTCATATCTTGTTGTATCTCTTTGTCATTTTCTCTCAATTCTCCGTAAGGAATCCCAAGAACTAAATTAACTTCTTAACCGCTGATTAACCCAAACTGTATTGTGTATGGTGTATTGCGTAATGCGTTCGGCTACTTTGCGCTTTACAGAAACTACCTGGCTCAATAAGCGGCATAATCGTGCACACTTACATCTAACAATAATTTTTTGTTGAAATCTATATAGGTATTGGATAGAATATTATAAGTAACGTACGATATACTATATCAATTGGCCAGTAAGCGAAGAATTGAGAAAAGGTGATGAAAAAAGTGAGATACTTATCAGATGCTGAACTGGAGAAATTATTGTTGTACATCCGGGAAAAAGCCGACCTTGCAAGGCGAAGAGGAACTGCACGAGCGGTTATTGACGAAGTCATTGTTCTGCTCCTTCTGGATACGGGCCTGCGGCCCTCCGAGTTGTGCAATTTGGCTATTGCCGACTTGATTACGGAGCACGGCAGGAACGCCATAATAGTACGTGATGCTTCCGGGAATGTGTCGAGAGCCGTTGATGTCACCGGTAAAATAGCGGAACATGTGCGAAGATTCGCAAGACTCTACAGAAGTAAAGCAAAACCAAACGACCCCCTCCTTCTAAGCGAACGCGGTACGCGGTTCGGTTATATGAGTCTCTACAACAAAGTCAAGAGGATAGGCGAAAGCGCCAAAGTCGAGAACCTGCATCCAGGTGTGCTTCGTGCCACATGCCTGGTCAGGCTCTACAACAGCAAGCAGGATTTGTGGCTTGTTCAGCAACAGGCCGGCCACGCGAGCCCGAGGACAACAGCCATCTACGCGACAGCAGGAAGCGACAGCTACCCACAGGTTATGCCGCCAGACCATGCCGATTCTAAAACGACGGAGAAGACCCATCGATCGAGCAGGCAGGCGCTGACAAAAAAGCGAACAGCAGAAAGGTCGGTAAAACAAAGAGAAACTGTTTCCGTCAAGCATATACAGCAAACTGAGAAATGTGAGGCTTGCGGCAAACCAATCGGCGACAGCGGCGGGACGAAAATAGACTCCGGCCAGATTCTATGTGCGAGCTGCATCGGGGAACTCCGAAAGCAATAGAGTCACAGCTTGAATGAAAGGTACGGAATGTGTTTCCTCTTCCACGACACATTGTTTGAATCATAGAATAAAAAACAGTTAGTTGAACATCTCAGAGAGAAAATTCCAAAAACTCTCCGTGAGACGAAACTCGCTGTGCATGCTGTGTACGCCCATATTACATAGAATTTCTTTACGGTGGGGGTAAAATAAGATATATTCCTGCAGTAATACGTAATACTCCTTGAAGAGTCTCCATAAAGTTAATCTTCAATACGTTACAAGGACATCGCATGAATCAGGAAGAACAAGTGTTAGTGATAGAACGGAAAGTTTTCGAGCGGGTAGGCATATTTAACGGACTTATGTTCGATGTGGATCGTTATCTTCGCGAAATCTTCGTACAGGGAGTTCCCTGTTTCATGAATAGGTCGCAGGTAGAAGAAGATCCCGGCTATAAGCAGCTTATTCCGTACGTAATAATGGGTCATGATGGTAAATATCTCAGCTATGTCAGAGGAAAGCGGGCCGGAGAAACACGCCTGGTCGGAAACAGGTCGATCGGCATCGGCGGTCATATCAATCCGGCCGATGATATGCCGTTATTTAATACAGATTTTTATGATACCTATCTTGCCGCCGTAGATCGTGAGGTGGCCGAGGAAGTCGCCGTAGAAACAAGCCACACTAATCACATCGTTGCCCTTCTTAATGACGAGTCCAATGAGGTCGGAAGTGTGCATCTTGGAATAGTTCACTTTTGGGCCCTGGATGCTCCGAACGTTAACAAGCGGGAACAGATGATTACGCAAATGGCCTTTATGACTTCTGCTGAACTGCAGGGGGCTAAAGATACTTTAGAAACATGGTCAGGAATATGTGTGGGCCATCTCGCAGAAATGGAAAATCGCAGTAAAACAAATATCTAAATGAGTAAGTCCTTAGCTGTTGCAGAAAGTGGGAATTTTATTATGAGAACAACTCGTCGAAACTTTATAAGCACTTCTCTTGCCGGTGGTCTTGCCGCCGCATTGCCCGGCTCCGAAGCTCAGGGAGTCGGCTCGGCTTCCCAGAGAGCTGATTACGCTAGGCTCGATGAAATACTTAAACAGCCGGTACTGAAAAAGGAGCTGTTTGCCAGACCCGTGATCATTAAGAGCGTCGAATTGCTTCGTTATAAGAACAGTTTTTTGTGCCGGGTGCGTTCTGCTGACGGCGCCGAAGGTATTTCGGTTGGTCACGGCACGATGAGGACGCTCTATCCGATTTTTACCAATACGCTGCAAGCTTTCTTTATTGATAAAGACGCATGCGATCTGGACCTGCTGCTTGAGAAGGTGTACATATACAATCTCAACTTCAGATTGAGCGGCCTGGCGATCGGGATACCCCTGGCCACTATCGAGTTTGCGATTCTCGATATGCTGGGACGTATTGCTAACAAGTCCATCGGCCAGTTGATCGGAGAAATCCACCATCCACGCGTAGCGGTATACCAGGCTACAGAATACCGTGAAAAATCCGTAGCCGAGTCGCTGGAACTGATAAAAAGGGATGTCGCGGAATATAACGCCCATGCACTTAAGATTAAAGTCGGCGGACTTATGTTCATGACGAAGGATATTACTGCCGTAGGTCCAAAAGGAAGGACCGAAACAATGATTCCACTCATCCGTGAAACATTTGGCGATAAGATGGCTTTGTATGCCGATGCAAATGGTTTTTACTCGGTTGATGAGGCGATACGCGTCGGTAAATTGCTGGAAGAGTACCGCTATGGTTTTTTTGAAGAACCTGTTCTTTTCGACTGGTATGAAGAGACCAAAGAGGTCGCCGATGCACTGATGATCCCGGTTGCCGGCGGCGAGCAGGAGTACAGCCTTCACGGATTTCGCTGGCTTATTGCCAATGACGGCCTTCAAATTGTTCAACCTGATACTTATTATTTCGGCGGAATGATTCGTTCGATGAAAGTGGCACTTATGGCACAGGCATTCGGAAAAGATTGTACGCCGCACATGTCCGGTGGAGGACTCGGATACCTATACATGATACACTTCGTATCCGCCCTTCCCAATGCGTCTGCTCATCACGAATTCAAAGGATTAAACACGAATGTGCAATTCGAATGTAAAACATCGCCCCTGTCCGTCGTGGATGGAAAGATTAAAGTTCCCACCGGTCCGGGTTTAGGCGTTGATATTGACCCGGATTTCATTAAAAAGCATGAGGTTGTAAAAGGATAGGAATTGTGCAGGCGAAAGGATATCGATACAACACAACTGCTAATGCTTCTGGTGGGACTTCTCTACAATTTTAGCAAGCGAAAAAAGCAATATCTGCCGCATCGTCAATGGCTTTTTTAGCCGTGTCCACCGCCGGGCATTTATGCATTCTTCTTATCTTTTTTCAGCTTTCGTTTTTCCTTTGGATTAAGCTTGGCCTTTTTCTGTATTTCCTTTTTGCCTTTATCTTTTTTTCCCTTATCGCCCATATCTGTTTTTCCTTCCTTGAAAATGACTTATATTTCTTAACCTGCTGCCCGAAATTGTCGCATGGTTCGGCGATCACTCTCGTAACTGCAGCCCTTTACTCGAACTGCACACCACAGCCAGCGAAATAAACTAAACGATTTCAATATAGACCATTTTATTTGAAAAGCAAAGAAAAAAAGTCTCTGCTGTGTGGTGTCAGCGTTAGTTAGGAATTTGGCCTTTGCTTTGGGGCGGTTGTGGGGATATACTATCAACAGGCTCCGGCAGGGTCGGGTAAAAGGGCGTTTTTTTCGATTAACAAAGTGCTGCCGGCGAACGACTTACTCCAATGGAGGTAAATATGGCAGAAGAATTTTCGGTAACGGCAAAGGTCTATCCGACCGCCGAGCATGATAAGTTCAGCATTCTCGATATGCTGGAATACTTCGAAAAGCACGGTGCGTTGCGGGTCTCAGACCTGCATATAAAGGTCGGTGCGCCGCCCGCCTATCGCGTCGACGGAAGTCTGGTGAAACTCAAAGGCCCGAATGTAACAGCCGATATAGCCAAGCAGCTCATCTATCCGCTTATGAGTGACGACAATCTGACGAAGCTCAAGACTCAGCGCAGTGTGGACTGCTCCTACCGGCTCGGCACGCTGCAGTTTAGAATCAACATCTTCATGGAAAACGACGGCCTTGCCGGGGCAATCCGCGCGCTGTCGATGGATATTCCGCAAGTAGAGGACATTGGTTTTCCTAATAACGTCTGGCATGACATCATCAATCGCAAGCACGGCCTGGTTCTTATGACCGGAATCACGGGAGCAGGCAAATCCACAACCATTGCCTCGCTGATCGCTCGAATCAGCGAAAAAACTGCCTGCCGGATTATGAGCGTGGAAGACCCTATCGAGTACCTCTTTCCGCAGAAATTCTCGATGATCTCGCAGCGTGAGGTGGGCAGGGACGTCAAATCCTTTCATGGGGGACTCAGAGAGATGCTTCGGCAGGACCCCGACGTCATCTTTGTCGGCGAGATGCGCGATACCGAGACGATTGCAATGACGCTGATGGCCGCCGAGACCGGGCACCTTGTCTTCTCCACGCTGCATACGCGCGATGCGACCGGTACGATTACGCGGATCCTGGATTATTTCGACTCCGGCAGACAGGCCGAGGTGCGAAACCAGCTCTCACTTGGTCTGGCCTATATCATCAGCCAGAAACTCATACCCAAAAAAGACGCGAGCGGAAGAATTGTGGCGATGGAAATCCTTAACAACAACTACGCCTGCGCGAACCTGATACGCACCGGCAAAACCGAGCAGATGTACTCGCAGTTGCAGACGAAAACCCGAAACAAGCCCGATGAAAAAATGATTACGATGGAAAAGCACCTGGCAATGCTCGTCAAGGACGATAAGATCGATCTGCTTGAGGCGAAAAAATGGGCCAATAATATCAAGAGCTTTACGGACGCCATGCAGCAGTTCTAAGCTAAGCCGGTGTGATACGGACCGCGCGAAATATATTTAATAACAAAAGCAATGCCGTAAGATGACGATCCGATTCAACTGCCCCAGTTGCAATGAGCTGATTGCCTTTGCCGACGAACACCGTGGAAAACGGGCACACTGCACGACCTGCGGCCAGCAATTTATCATCCCTTCCGGAGACGAAGAAAAACTGAAGAAAATAAAAGCCCCCAAAGAGAAGGCCGAGCCGCTGCCCGGCTTTTACCGGGCGGTGTTTGTTGACAGTTGGCGGCTTTTTACAACCGAGGAAAATATCACCGGCCTGGTATTCATTGCGATGGCGGTTTGTTTGAAGTTTTTCACGGCCGGCATGAATTACACTCTCACGATACCGGGGCGTGCTGCAACTTTCGACTTTCCGCTGCCCTTCGGATGGATTCTGCATGTATCGGTATGGGGATTTCTGTTCTGGTATTACATGGAGATAATCTACACCACCGCTTTCGAGCAGGAAAAGCTGCCGGATATAATTGTCGGAGGATTCTACGGTTTGCTCTGGCGCATTGCTAAATCCGTATATACATTTATTATAATACTGCTGGTAGTGGAATCGCCGTACCTTATTGCGGCTTTAATCTCGAGTTGGATGGATGCCGAATTGCCCGTGCTTCTGTATGCTCTTATGTTCGCCGGGCTGTTTCTATTTCCTATAGCTATCCTGACGGCGGCGATAGGCAAAGACCTGACGTTGCTGAGGCCCGATTATTTTCTGGTTACGATATCCAGGGCGTTCAAGCCTTATCTGGTGACGGCCGTGCTGCTTGGCGCCGCTGCCGTGCTCCAGATGCAGGCGAGCCAGTATTCGGGCCAGTCTCCTGCCGCGACAACAGGAGGCCATTTGTTGCTGAATCTGACTGTTCAGGCAATCGCTCTGTTTGCGATGCGGTCGGTCGGGTTGTTTTTCCGCCACTATAGTTGCCTGCTGCCGTGGTGAACGGTTCGAAAGCCGTGCTAATTACGTGAGCTTGACGAGTTATCGTTTAGCGGGTAATGTGAAGATAGAATCGAACAACAAGATACTTTGATAGAATATGGACAACGTGAGGTCAGAAACTTTCGGAAGATTTAATGGGGGCGGGGGCGGATTCACGCTCGTCGAGCTGTTGGTTGTAATAGCGACTATTGCGCTTTTGATTTCGATTTTGACGCCGGTTCTGGGCAAAGTGAGAATCCTTGCGCATCGGACGGCGTGCCGGAGCCAGTTGCGCGGGATAGGGATGGCGTTGCGGATGTATGTAGACGACAACGATGAAACGATGCCGGTCGCGGCCCAGCTTCCTTCCGAAGAGCCGAATCTGCCCTGCATTACGGATGTTCTGCTGCCTTATTTGAAGAACAAAAAGGCTATGCGTTGTCCGGCGGACCGGCAGAAAAACTACTTCGAAACCGAAGGCAGCAGCTATGAATATCCGCACTTTGTACGCGGCAAGCGAGTTGACGATACTTTTATGGGCAAGAACTGGGGCGAGGCCAATATTCCGGTGCTGTTCGATTTCGGGCCTTTCCATAACCGACAGGGCCAGCGCGGGGCTATCAATTTCCTTTTCGGCGACGGGCATGTGGGAGATCTTATGGAGACGGGAATATGACAGGTAAAAGGAAGATTGTTATCGCTTCTTTCGCCGCAGTGCCGATTGTGGTTATCTGTGGTCTCGGCCTGTGGGGGCGATCTGGTTCGAGGCCGCCTGCATTCGATGTGAATTCGCCGGAGAAGACCGTCGAATACCTCGCCTCGGAAAAATTCGTCAGAATGGGCATGGAGGATAAACAGCAGTATATCGAGGAGATACGTCAATCTTACAGCGAGACGCCGATGCTGACGCTTCTTTACAATCCAAAAATTCCGGAGTCACAGCGCCGGAAGTTAATGGAGAATGTGCTGCCGGTAATTGGGCCGATGGTCAGTCAGCGAATAGACGAGTTTGAGAGTCTGTCGGCACGGGAACAGACGGCGCGTCTCGATGCGATCATTGACCGGATGGCGCTGTTTAATAAGGAAAATACCGGGAGGATATTTTCGCCGCAACATCTTGGGCTTATTCTCCAGTATCTGGATCCGTACTCGCGAGCGCGGCTTCGCAAGCATATTCCGGCATTGACAAGAAGGATGGTGGAACGGGGGATATTATCTATAAAGTAACTTATTATGACGGTTCGCTTCAACTGCCCGAATTGTGATGAGCTGATTGCCTTTGCCGACAAATACAGCGGCAGGCAGGCGCGATGCACTTCTTGCGGGCAACGATTCATCATTCCATCCAGGGACAAAGAGACGCCCAAAAAGGTCGAGCCGCCCGCGGAAAAAGCCGATCCGGTGCCCGGTTTTTATCGCGCGGTATTTATTGATAGCTGGAAGCTGTTTGTCAGGCCGCAGAATGCAACCGGGCTGGTTTTTGTTACCGCCGCGGTGTGCTTTAAGTTCTTTACGGGCCACACGGATTACTCCTTTACGATGGGCATGTTCAGGGTTCATGCTCCGGTCGGCCTGGTAGTAACATTGTCGGCGTGGGGATGTTTGTTCTGGTATTATATGGAAATCATCTGCACGACGGCGAACGAGACCGATGAGCTGCCGGACGTCTATATGGGCGGACTGTTCGGCTATATCTGGAATGTTATCAAGTCTTTGACCATTTTTGCGGTCGGACTTTTTGCCGTCCTGCTGCCCAGCATTATTTTCATATCGATATCGCGAAGCACCGGCGTCGTATCGTACGTGTTGAGCATTGTCGGGCTCTTTGCTTTTCCGATGGCCATTCTGACCTTCTCGGCGGGCGGGGATGTATTGATGGTGTTCCGGCCGGATTATATTTTCAAGCCTATCGTGAGGGCTTTTTGGCCTTACCTTCTCGTAGCGGGCCTGTTCTTATTAGCATGGGAGCTGCAATTGAGAACCATCGGCTACGGCAGGCTCATCGGCAGCGACAATCTCGTTATCGGACTACACCTGCTGGCAAATCTCGCCGTCCAGGCGCTGGCGATTATCGCTATGCGCTCGATAGGTTTGTTCTACCGGCACTATATCTGCTATTTCCCCTGGTAGCGGCTCCCGGCTTAGGCGCGTATTAACCGCATTAATAATCGTAATAATTGACACTCTCGCTGTCGGTGCCGGTCCAGTTCATCGCGATCTCGGCGGTCTCTTTTTTATACAGCCATCCGCTGGATGTGCCGTCCACCGCGGCGGAAAAGGCGGTCGCCTCGGCCACCTCGGTAATGGTCGAGAGCTTGTTGAAAGGATTTTGCGGGATAATCTTTAAATAAGGCCCATAGAGGAATGGAACGGAAGGAACGGTGCTGCCCGAAGGCTGGCCGGCCACAGTCGTGGTTTTAGTCAGTTGAAGCGGCACAGTTGCGATAGGGACACCGGCGCCACTAATATATCCCGGCGGATATCCGTTGTGTTGTATCTTGTAAAGTTCGATCTGGGTTCGAATTGTCATAAGATTGGTTTTGGAAGCTGAATCCTTGGCGGTTACAACATTGCCCTGGAAGGTGGGTATAACAATCGCCGCCATGATGCCTAAAATTGTTACCACAATTATCAATTCAACGAGTGTAAAGCCCTTTTTTTTCATTGTTCCCATTCTTAATAAAGATAGAAACTACAGTATTTATGTACTTTATCGACTATTATGAATGCCGACTTTGCCGGGAAACTCCGGTTTTTTTCCAGACAGCGCAGTTGTTGAAAATCTTTTTTTTTGTTAAAAAAGTGGTGAAAACAGGCCGTAACGACCTATAATATCTGCGTTTAGTGTCCCACGTGGATTCCGGCTGCTCTTCATGGCGAGAATCCACGTTATTAGCCTTAAAAAACGCGATTTTTCGTTTTTTCAGCAGTTTTTTTAGGACGGAGTGCCATAAGGTTGTCACCGTCAACAAAATTTCCTTGCAAAACATCTTACGAACCTCTACATTCTAGTTATCGGAACAAGAATCGTTTTATTAATTTTTTTGAGGAGTGAAATTATGGAAAGTACAAAAAAATGTAAAAATGTAGGTTTTTCAACAATTTTATGGGCTGTTATTGCGGCTGTACTGTGTGCCGCGCCACCTATCCAAGCTGATGTGACAGTTCCTGCTGGAGAAGAGTGGGATATCAATTATGATGTAGGTGGTTTCTTAAATGTCTATGGGATAGCAAATCTGGATACAGGAGCTTATGCCGGCTATGGCATCTATGCCTTCGACGGCAGCGCGGTTAATATTCGGGGCGGTAATGTTGGTCCTGGATTCTTTGTTGCAGTATTTACCGGCCCGCCTGCTGCAGTCGTAACAGTCTATGGGACGGATTTTGCAGTAGATACTGGAACAATTGAGGATGGCAGTTGGACGCCCGGTGGGGGTAGTGGCACGCTTACCGGCGAGTATGAAAACGGCGATCCAATCAATCTGTTGTTCTTGAGCGACGTTCCGATTCTTCTGGCTCCCCCAGGTACAACTAATTTGCCACCTATGGCAATTGCCGGCCAAGAAGGCCTGATAGGTGCCGGGGGAAAGATCCACCCGATTGACAGCAGTGAACAGGACACAACCATTGTCTTGGGACAAGCGAGCGATCCGGAAGATGAGCCTATTGAGTACCGCTGGCTCGAAGGTGAGACGGTGCTGCTAGATTGGACTGCCGTGTCGACCCCGCCACAAGCGTATCTCGATCTATCGACACTGGACCCATTCTCGGCTGGGGACCATACGCTCACGCTGGAGGTAAGGGAGACGACTGGCGAGCTTCTTGAGGCCTCAGACACTATGACGCTGCGGATTCTGGCGGCGCCAGAGATCACGGAAATCACGATCGAACCAACGCCGTTAGGTTCACCGACTACGGTGACGGCGATGTTTAGCGATGCCGATGGCGGAACACACACGGCGACTATTGTTTGGGAAGAGGGGGGCACGCCAGAGTCCGGCGTTGTGAACGAATCGGAAATGAGCGTGACCGGTTCGCATACGTACACCACGACGGGCGTGTATACCGTCACGGTAACAGTTACCGACCAGAATGGCGGAGAGGCATCCAGCACGGCTTATGCGGCGGTGTACGATCCTGAATCCTGCAATCTCGTCACGGGCGCAGGTTGGTTCCCGGAAGAGGGAGGGCCCTGTGATAAAGCGTTCTTTGGATTTGTCATCAGGCAGTGGGCAGGAGGCGATCCCGTCGGCCGAATGCGATTCAGATGGGGCGATAACAAGTTCCGTGCCACCGAATTTGACTGGCTTGTTATCTCAGATGATGAGAACTCGGCATGGTTTTTCGGCGTGGGGAACATCAACGGCACGGGAGAGTACTATTTCATGGTCGAGATATCCGAGAACCCTGACAGCATCTGGGTCACGATTTGGGACGAATATGATAATGAGGGCCTAATAGAGATCACACGCGGACGTATCAAAATCCGGCAGTGGGGTGGCTAACGAATGCTGCACAGGACGTTTCAAAGTACCGCTTGTGCACTTGATTCGGTTTCGAAAGGGCTGTAAGCATTATGCTTACAGCCCTTTGCATTTTCTGTTTATTTCCAAATTATGCTTTGTTGGTCCTATAGTAATTCCGGTCTGTGTGCAGAATTAAATTATTAGGAAATTACAGTTTGTTTTAGCCGGATTATTCCGTATTGTTTATATAGACAATATCTTTTTGCAAGGGGGGGATTGTTTGATGAGCCGTTCTGCAGGGACATTTCTTTCATCACAGCTTTTAGGGCTGGAACTTACACAACCGCCTCCGATACGGTGTTTTAATTGATATTATCTCGTTAATAGAAAACCAGGAAGCTCTATTTTGGGGGGAGGTGGACCTATGGAAAGGCAGGAAAGTAGCCATAGAGTCAAACTAACAGCAATTGCATGTTTTATTCTGGCGATTTTGCTGTGCGCTTCGCCGTGCGGTGCCCAGTTTGTTGACGTAGATGAAATCGCCGATATCGACTACGTCATTGAGGACAATTTTCTGGAGGTGCTTGGGACGGCGAATTTATATCCGGGGGCCTATGTGGATTATGGAGTTTATGCCTATACCGGCTGCACGGTCAACGTCTACGGCGGTGAGATAGGCGATGGTTTTTTCGTAGGGCTTTACACAGGCGAGCCAAGCCCGGTCGTAACGGTCTACGGTATGGACTTTGCGCTGGACGGTGTTCCTCTCGACCCATCGGCGACACAGTTCAGTGTCGATCCCTATGACGGCGGAATATTGACAGGTATCTATGGAAACGGAGATCCCATTTATCTGTGGTTTATTAGCGATGTACCGATTTATCTGCAGTATCCTGATACCGGGATAACGAGCGAGGTGACGATTGATATCAAGCCCGGCAGTGATAAAAACAACATCAATCTCAAATCAAGGGGAGTCGTGCCGGTCGCGGTTTTAACGACGGATGATTTCGATGCCGGTACGGTTGATCCGGCCACAGTACAATTCGCCGGAGCCGCGCCCGTATGCTGGAAGCTCAAAGATGTCGATGACGACGGCGACGATGATATGATGTTCCACTTCAGGACACAGGATTTGAACCTGGATCAGGACAGCACAGAAGCCACCTTGACAGGCCAGACAACCCAAGGAGTTCTAATCGAAGGAAGCGATGAAGTACGGATCGTCCCGTGTTGTCGAAGAAGTCTAATAAATAGATTCTCCAGGGATATCCGGCCCGTTCGGAATTGCAGAAATAGAAATCCAATTATATCATCAGTAAAAAGTTGTAAGCGTAATGTTTACAACGGACGTCATCAATCAAACCGATGAAAAAACGCCTCGGATCACGGTAAACGTCCCGGATTACCTGTGCATCACCTTGATTAAAATCTCGAACAAGCTATAGTAACTTCGTCTGCTGCGAGGGTGAAAAACTACAGATGCTTACCGTTCTACTTACACCAGATTGGCCGCCTTGCTGTCAGGGATAATATCCGGAAAAGATTTTACGCATCGTCCATACAAGAGCAGAGAACCGCATGGGAAAGCTAATCTTTTTGCTTTCTTCTGGCCTGTACATTCAGTCCGGCAAGGAGAGATTCGAGCAGTTCCATCGGCAGGCCCATTACGTTTGTCAGGCTGCCCTCGATTTTTTCGACGAATTCGTCGCCGGTCTCCTGTATGGCGTACGCGCCGGCCTTGTCCCGCCAAGAGCCGCCTTTGATGTGGTCGGCGATTTGCCCGGGCGTCATTTTCCTGGGATAAACGGTCGTGATGTCACTCTGTACCAGCTCCGTGCCGTCGCTGAGCCTGACAATTGCCACGCCGGTGATTACCTTATGAGGAGCGCTGAAGAGTTTTCCGGTAATTTGCTCGGCCTCTTTGGCATCGGCGGCTTTGCCGATGATCCGGCCTCGGAAATCCACGATAGTATCGGCGCCGATTACAAATGATGCCGGGTACTTGCGGGCGACACTTTTCGCCTTGGCCAGCGCCAGCCGTTCAGCGTATTCGACGGGATCTGCATCGTTCGTTTTAAAAGCCGATTCGTCGACTTCCGGCAGCACAACTGTAAATTCGTAGCCGGCGTCGGACATTAACTGCCTGCGCCGAGGTGAGGCCGATGCTAAAATTACAGGTGCTGGATTTTTTTCAGGCATTTATTTTTCCTATGCTGCGCCTTCGGGCGGAATCTTGTATTGTTTTTATTGCTTTGGCTCATCAGCGACAATTTGCCGGCAGAAGGCCAGGTATTCTTTCTCGACCGGCTCATAATCATCGCCGATATACTCGTGAAATAATACCAGACTAACGAGATGATTCCAGAGGATATTTCGGGGGATATTTCTATCGGCGGCGATTTTCTTGCTCACCTCATCAAGCGGCCATTCTCCCCGCAGGCCGTCCGCGAGCAATCGGCGATAATCACCCAGCCTTTCGCCGCCCCCGGTTTCACGCAGAAAACGTATCAGGGCGTAAGACTGGCTGTAGAAACCCATTACCGCTTCGGTCTGATCGGTCGCGAGCACGTCGCCGGGGGTTGTCGCGATCAATTTTCTTAGCGGCAGCATTTTATCTTTTGACATCGTCTTTTTCAGCGCATCCAGTCGATAAGCGTTTTTGGCCGGCTCAAAATCAAATGTCCCGTCCCCGGCCGCCTGTGTCTCGAATAACATTGCAACGCCTTCGTCGAGCCAGCTCGGCAGGCGAAACTTGAAATGCCTGCTGCTGAACTGGTGCCATCCCTCATGGGCCAGAACGGAAAAAGTGCGTTCGCTGCCGATATCGTACGCAACGCACACGCCGTTATGGCAATACGCGCCGGCCTTTATCCGGCGGAAGATTGCCGCCTGCTCGCCGGCGAAGTTATTCGTGAAATCCTCCCACTGCCGGCGGTCGGCGAAAAGATAAATAGTGAACTTTGTTTTTGTCTCGATCGGTTCGGGCAATTGAAGATTATAGGCCTTATATGCCGACTCGATTAATCCGCTGCTATGCCGAAGCATCGAAGGCTCTAACAGTGTCGTGAAAATCTCATAGTGGGCGGTAGTCAGTTTCAGACCCGGGCCGTACCGATTGTTCCAGACTTCAACCGCCTTTAGTTCCGGCGGATTCTGCTGCCGTAAATATTCGATCATCCCGGCACGGACATCTTGCTGCTCGGCACCGGCTTCTCCGGCCTCGATTCTATCGGACTGACGGCCGGCAAGGCAGACAATTGCGATGATCAAAATCAGCGTAGACTTTCTCAGCACAAACCTTCCTCCAAACGAACGGTCAGGGCATTTAAACCGGCAATCCTCCGCCTTGCCGGGATTAAGTTAAATCAAGAATCGCATCCTAAACTCCTCACTGTTTTTACCATCGGCAGTAAATAGCGGTAAATCCAAAATATTTTGTCCACGAGGGCAGTATTTTTCGTCTAAACTAATGGCCGGCCGGATGCGAATGATGCCCGTGAACTGTTGAAGATTTACTGCCGGAGTCTCTCGCTTAAAAACTATATGTCCTTGAAGTCCGCTCCGAACACTTCGGCGGTAAAGAGATTGACTTGCGTTTGCGGATCTTTCCAGGCGTCGGCGGCGAGGCCCGCTTTATGAGCGCAGCAGTAGGAAAGAAATTCCTCTTTGCTCCAGCCGGTCTCGGTGGCGACCTGGGGCAAAAAGCAGCCGGAAGCATGGCCTCTTTTTATATAGATACCGTCAACGCCCAAGCGGAGGCTCAGCGGATCATCGGTTTTCTTCAGCGGCGAGAGGACTGAAATCTCAACGTCCAAATTCTCCAGCTCCCGGATTGTGATCGGATCGGCGAGAAAACGCGGGTCGCCGGTGGCTGAGGCCTTCGCCATCTCGGCAACTAATTCGATCAGAGGACTATCCGAGGTGAATTGGCCGATGCAGCCGCGCAACCGGTTGCAGTTCTTCAATGTCACGAAGCAGCCGCACGGAGCGTTCAGTTCTGGATCGTCCGATTCGGGCGTCGTGATTTTCTGTCGCATTATTACCGCCTCGACGGTATCGCGGGCGACTTTAAGGAGTGTTTGTTTTTGTTGATCGTTCATAATAAAATCTCAATATTTAGCCCCCGGTTCCACCGGGGGTTTTAATTCCGCCATTTTACCACAGGCAATCCACCAATCAATAGTTCTTTAAAAAGCGAGAGATAACAATTTAGCTTGAAGTGCCGACCGTTTTACAATAGAACATGCCATTACGGAATTTCCAAATACTTGAAAGTGCAATAGGAATAGAATACGAAAATGAAAGATAAGATTTTAATATATCTAAAAGGTTTCTTAATGGGTATCTGCGACATAATACCCGGCATTTCAGGCGGTACTATCGCTTTTATAACCGGGATTTACGCCCGGTTGATAAATTCGGTAAAAGGTTTCTCGCTGAAATTAGTTTACGATATCATCACGTATCCGATTACCAGAAAAAGCGACAGCTTGAAAGAGGACATTAAAAAATTAGATTTGGTTTTCCTGACGATTCTCCTGCTGGGTATTGCCAGTGCTTTTTTAGTAGCTTCGAGAGTCATCAAGTTCCTTATGGAGGAATATTTTGCTTATACTTTATCTTTCTTTATCGGCTTGATTCTGGCATCTTCGAAAACAATCTTCGAACATATCGAGAATCACAGCACGAAAAATATTCTGTTTTGTGTTCTGGGATTGATATTGGGCATTGTCTCTTCGATGCTCGTACCTTTGACGGTGACGCCGAGCCTGGGATATGTTTTCCTGGGCGGCTTTTGTGCTATCAACGCCATGTTCCTGCCGGGCATCTCGGGGGCTTTCATATTGTTGATTATGGGCTTGTACGAGTTTATGGTTGGCGTTTTGAATGATCTTCGAAATAATATCGGTTATTTCCTGGTATTTGCCGCGGGAGCGTCACTGGGCGCTTTTACTATTTCGAGGATCGTATCGTTTCTTTTCAAGAGGAACAAATGCAGGACGCTTTATATACTGCTCGGCCTTGTAATCGGGGCATTGGGCACACCTTTAAAAAAGATTGTCGAAACAACTACTTTAGACGTATCGAATGTTCTTATTATGGTCTTTTGGTGCCTGCTGGGTGGATCGTTAGTGGTTCTTCTGGGAAGATATAAAAAAATCTACGAAAGAAAATCGCAGGCCGTCGAAAAAAATTGAGAACTCTTCGATTGCCTGTAACATGCAAAACTTAACGAGCCTGTGAGCCGGATTTTGAGAGCCAGCATTAAGCAAAGCAATATTGTGCTTGATGCTGCTCGCTGCTTATCCTTCTAATCCCTCGAAGAGGCTGGGGCCTTCATCCTTTTCCTTCTGAGCAGGTTGTGAATCAGGTGTGTTGTTGCGTCCGGAAGGAAATTCTATAATCCTTGCCCCGGTGCCGGGTTGCTGCTCAGGTTCCTGCTGCAAATTCTCGCCGGGGATATATGGAATCAATCCCAGCCGGTACGCCTCCTGCTGAAATTCGAGCGGGGCGGTGCGGGCATCTATAAAGATTCCGTCGACCTCCAGCATCCACACCATCGGGTTGTCCCCGATCATTGAGGGCAGGCACCATTCCGGATCCATTTGCATCAGGTCGAACTCGTCGCGAATGATTTTTGATTTGTTCTGCATCGTCTGCTGCGAGACTCCGAATCCGTCGGCCAATTGGGCTGAGGTCATATGAGGCGACTGGCTGGGATCCTGGAGGAAATTGATAAAGCCGATAGCATGAACTATCCCGCTGGCCCAACCGGCCGGCTTGCCCTTTTCGAATGGCAAATCCTCTTCAAAAGCAGCCCATGTAAGGTCTTCGCACAACTCGCAATATTCTTCATTGAGATGATTCAGGCAGAAGGCATTTATCAGCTCAAGAATTTGCCCCATCGCATCGAAGGCCTGATTACGAATATCATCTGTTCTTCTTTTACTTTTTTTTGTCTTCTTTTTCTTTTTCATTTGCAAATTTCCCTGCCGGCCCACCGGCCGTAAACAATACCGCAAAACCCGTCACCAACGCACCTAATAGAACATAACCTAAAATCACCTGCAGCATCAATAACGTTTGGCCGATCCAACTGTCGGGATTCGCCGCGATGTCACCAAATCCCAGTGTTGTCATGGTAACCACCGAGAAATACAATGATTGCCACAGTCCTCGAACGTCACCCACTTCACGATTGACCATAACACAGTTCGGCCACAGCCAATATATCAATGCGAACAGAAATGCCAACAAAAAAAACGTCACGATCGTTCTCCACGTTCGAAGTCCGTAATCGCTTATCCACCAGAACGGTTTGACGAGCCATTTGAGCCAGAAGTGTTCTTTATACCAATCCTCCCAGTTCATCCGCCTGATATTATATTCCAGAAGCTGTTTTGTGCCGGGGTCTATGCGTACGTTTTCCAGCCCGACGCCGGTGAAATTCGTGCCTTTACGATTTCCGTTCTGACGATTGACCTTCAGCCCCCATAATGACGTCCCGCTGTCAACGATGGCTGACGAGAACTTGACGCTTTTCACGCAGGCATGGTAAAATATCGCGCCTTTCAAGTAGGAACTGTTGAGCTGGGCCTCTTCCAAACACGAATCATTAAGAAATGCTTCTTCCAGATGCGCGAGCCAGAACCTGCTCCTCGTCAGGTCGGCTGCGTACAGTTGCGCGGACTCCATACGGGAACACTCGAAATTCGCATCTATCAGATGGGCACGAGTGAGAATTGCGCCCTCCAGATGGACTTCTCCGCTAAAATGCGAAGACCCCTTCGTGTTCAAAAGCACACCTCTTAGCCAACAGTCTTTAAGATCGGCCCCTTCCAGAAGAACATCCTGTGCCGGGTTGTTGTTTCGCCACTCGTTCCACTCTGTCATATCCTTCTTTTCGGAGCAGCGCTTTAGCATGTCGTACTGCTGCTGGCTGAAACGACGCTGGTCTTTAAGCTTATCGGTTCCTAAGTTCGATTCGTTCATTTTTGTACCTGTTAGATTCGCCTGTTTGCCGAGAGTTAAAACCAGGCCCAAAGAAGCCTATTAATCTGCTCAGGCCACGGTTTTAGCGTGCTGACCATCTGCAAATTTCCCCGCCGGCCCACCGGCCGTAAATAATACTGCAAAACGCGTCACCAATGCACCCAGAAGAACATAACCCAAAATCACTTGAATCGCCAGCAATATGTGGCCTAATAATCCTCGCCACAAACTGTGGGCGCTTGCATACATATCACCGAAGCCTAATGTCGTCATTGTAACGATGGAGAAGTAAACGGCCCGAATTGGCACCAACCAGCCTGGCACCGCTTGTTGATTATCTTCGAGCACAAATAAGTTGCTGACGATACCCGGGCTGTCCTCGATGCCCACAAGATGATAGTCAATACAACCCCAAACATAATAGACAATTGCAAAAACCAATGCCCACTTGAAGAAGGTCTTTATGATACCCTTGGTGGATATACCATAGTCGCTTATCTCCCAGAACTTGCGAACCAGCCACGTGAGAATTTTGTTCGTCTTGAGTCTTATCTTCTTGTTAGAGAAAATGTAAACTCCATCCCGGATTGGCTCATTCTCATCAACATACCAAACCTCCCAGTTCTTCCGCCGGATATTGTATTCCAGAAGCTGCTTCGTCGGCACGTCCATCCGAACTCTATCCAAAGCGACGCATCTAAAGATTGTCTTATCATTGATTTCAGGCTCATAAATTAAAGTCCAATCATCCACTGTGGCCAATTCAAGATCTGCCCCTTGGAGACGAGAATATGAAAGAATGGCCTTTTCTAAGTGAGATCCACCTAAGTAGTAACGCAAAATGATTCATATAAGAAGTCCCATTTTGACGACCTTATT
>CAYTNN010000012.1:23201-37737 GCA_964439135.1 uncultured Pirellulales bacterium | reverse complement strand
AATTCGCTGCATGAAAAACACGCATAAAAAACAAGGAGTTAAAAGATTGTATTACAGATGAACACGGTTTCTTTGCCTTCGATGTTGGACATTCGTTATTCGATATTGGATATTCAAGAATCCTTTATCCTGTTATCCGGTCAAAAACAACCTTTTTCGCCTTTTTTTCACTTTTTTGTCTTTTTTAAAAATTCGTAGGTAACATTTTCCCGTGAGAAACGCTTGTATTAGTAGAAGGGCAAAATAAGTGCGATAACGGCTATGTGGACCAGATTTTGGCCGAATGTTTTTGTTTTGGTCTGGAACAATGGGTATAATATGAATCAGCAACCTTGAGCGAGCTTTTCAATTGATTCAGGCAGAAGACAGCAAATATTAGATATTGTTTATTTCGTGGAAGGCAGGCTTTTGCGGATGAGTAATGTGATAGGGCCGTGTGGCGTAGATTTTAATAGGTGAATGTACATAGTTTAAACACAATGGTTAAACCTACTAACAATTCTTTTTCGGCAGGTGAGCAGGGACTCGGTTATACCTACCAAGCTCGCTTCGCCCTCCTTAGGCTATTGCAGTTACCTGAAGATAGTACGGTCTTGATGGAAAAGGACGATGATCTGGATTTCGTGGATGACAAAGGAGTCAAGACTTTAGCATCCCTCAAACATAAAGCTAAGGGCGATCGCCTCACCGATCTTTCGACGGATTTCTGGAAATCGGTAAGAATTTGGTTGGTACGTTACAACCGTGATGGACGAAGTGAATGTACACTTCGTTTCTTTATTTTCACAACAAGTGTAGTTGCCGTGGACTCTTTCTTGTCGCATTTTCTCCCAACGGAGAAGAACGACGCATCTATTGTCTTGCCACTTATAGCGGAAGCTCTGTCGACTACTAAATCAAAAGTGATCACACCTATCAAGACTGAGTTCGACAAACTGAGTGAGGAAGAAAAGATTGACTTCCTCTCTCGTGTGGCTATTTTCGACAACAGCCCTAGGATCGATGATGTGCCGGAACTAATTATTGAACAACATATGCGGACTGTTCGGCGTGAATTCAGAAGATATGTTTACGAACGCCTTGAAGGCTGGTGGAACAATCTTGTTATTAACTTATTGACGGGGAAACGCACGTCAGAGGTCTTTGGGCACGAAATATCCGACAAACTCGCCTCGATTACTGATCAATATAAAACTGATAACCTTCCAATAGACTTTCGAGGAGAAAAACCCGAAGGTGAAATAGACCCAGAGAACGATCCTCGGCTTTTCGTGGCTCAATTGAGGGAGATTGGTATCATGTCGAATCGGATCTTAAATGCAATTTGTGACTACTATCGGGCATTTGAGCAAAGATCCTCGTGGGCTCGCGAGGATGTGCTCTTGGAGGGTGAGGTTGAAGAGTACGAAGATCGTCTTGTTGACGAATGGGAGCGGTATCGGGATGTGATCTCCGAAGATCTTAAGGTTGACAGTGCTGAGAGTGCGTTGCAAGCGGCAGGAAAAGAACTTTACAAGTGGGCTGAATTGAATACGGATTATTTACGAATTAGGGAGCGTGTATCTGAACCATACGTTGTACGAGGGTGTTTTCACATTCTCGCAAACTGTCGACCAATACCGAGGGTTTATTGGCACCCTCGTTTTCTGGAACGCCTTGATGGCATTCTAAGTGGATCTTGAAAATGAAACTTTGGAACGAACGCCCATTCGAAATACGAAATCTTTTTAATCCAGCTTTTTGCGGTGTTATCCTCCTTCGCGCATTTCAGGGATTCGAAGAAGACGACGATTCAGGAATGCCATTCTCATTAGCTCTTCTCGTTCTACCGCTTTGCTTATACAAAGACTCACGGGAACTCATCCCGAAAAGATCGAATAGCTATCTACTCAAAACAATAAGTGATAACCCTCAAATGCTCGTTGGCTTTGCAGAACGGACGAGATGTCTCCTTCCTTATACTTTCGAAGCCTTGGGCTTTACGATGCACCTTCGGTCATTTGAAGTCACTAATCTGGGACGGCTTAGGATGCAAGAGAAAGGCATCCGCCAAAAAATTGATGGGACACGAGAATCAATTGAATGTCAGAAAGCCGCCAGAATTGTAGGGAAACAATTTGCCAAAATTGGTGATCGGGTAACGATTTACACAACGTTTGGGATAAAACCATGAAAATTAAGTCGATTGTTATTTACAGTCATACCGGCCAAAAGCGGGATCTTCTGTTTAACCGAAACGGTTTAAGTATCATTACAGGTCGCTCTTCGACGGGTAAATCAGCGATCTCTGATATTATTGAGTATTGCATGGGGCGGTCTACTTTCAATGTCCCCGAAGGAGTAATCAGAGATAAGGTCTCGTGGTTTGGAGTCATATACCAATTTAATCACGATCAGGTTTTCGTCGCTAAACCAACGCCAGCGGCAGGTTATAGCAGTTGCAGCGTAGCTATGATGCGTCGTGGCAATAACATATTTCCACCTGAATTTAACGAACTGTCTGTAAATTCAGATGATGATGCTGTGACAACCACTCTTTCCAAATTGCTTGGTATCCCTGAGAACAAGACCAATGTTGCATTGGAACAAAGCAGGGAAAGTTATTCCGCCAATGTAAAACATTCCTTTTACTACCTTTTTCAGAAACAGGAAATAGTTGCTAATAAAGATCAGTTGTTGTACCGGCAGAATGAACCATATCAACCTCAAGCGATCCGTGACACTCTCCCTATTTTATTGGGTATCTCATCAGACGATCGCTACGAGCTTGAAGCAAAGCTGAGAACTGCACGAAGGAACATAAAGCTTGAATCTAAACTTTTAGATGAAGCTCGCGATTTCATCGACACATCTTATAGTAAGGGTGTCAGTCTGTTATCCGAAGCAAAGGCCGTTGGGATCGTAAAACCATTGGGTCCAACAGAGGATATTGAAGGTATTATGGATATTCTGCGTGATGTCCTAAAATGGAAGCCAGGGGCTTTACCAGAGGAAGATACAGGTAGAATTTCACAAATCGAAAACTTACTTTCTGAACGTCGCGAGAACAGGCGAGAATTCGAAAGGAAACTTGAGACTGCCCGTCAATTCTCTAAAAAAGCTGATGGGTATACGAAAGAGGCAGGTGAGCAGAGGGACAGGCTTATGTCAATAAATGCTCTCCCGAAAGACCCAAAAACCGGTGAGTGGCAGTGGCCATTCTGCGAACGTAATCTAGGCATGTCGTCACCCATCGCAGAAGCTCTGTTAGGTGAACTCCAGTCGCTTGACGAGGAAATGCGGATGGTTGTTGGAGATCGTCCGAAGTTAGAGGCCTACATGGTCGAACAACAGGAGGCCATTCGGCTCTTGGCTGAGGAAATAAGGGTCAAAGAATCAGAGCTGTCAGGCGCGATAGAAGCCAATGAAGCAATAGCAAAAATGGGATCTCGAAACAATGCGGCCGCAAAAGTGGTTGGCAGGATCAGTCTATTCCTTGAAAACTCACGCCCGAACGATGAGATAGAAATGATTGAGTCTGAACTCAGGCGGCTCAGGCTTAAAGTTGAGGAGTTAGAGTTGAAGATAGGCGATGACGATACCAATGAGAGGCTAACGTCTGTAATGAACAGCATATCGTTTCGGATGACACAATACATTAAAGAGCTTGGGGCAGAATTCAGTGAGTTCCCTTTCCGCTTTGACCTGTCAAATCTTACCGTTGTGGTTGATCGGCCAGAACGACCAGTACCGATGGGGCGAACAGGAGGCGGCGAGAATCATTTAGCGTATCATCTGGCTGCAATCCTTGCGTTACATCAGTTCGCGTTTGCGAACAACAGGCCAATTCCACATTTCCTCATTATTGATCAACCCACTCAGGTCTATTTTCCATCTGCGAATGTTTACAAAGAAGCTGATGGTTCGATCCAGAAAACCGAAGAGGATGCTGATCTCAACGCAGTTCGCAGGTTGTTTGAGTTCCTTGCAAGATTTACGAATGAGTATGCTCCTGGCTTCCAGATAATCGTCACTGAACATGCGAACCTTCGTGAACAATCGTTTCAGGATGCTCTTATTGAAAAACCATGGGCAAAACCTCCAGCCCTTGTTCCAGATGATTGGCCCAATCAACCCCGTGCCTGATCTCGGAGAGCATAATTGCTACAATTCCATGAAAAGACATGAAGCCAATAATTAGGAAATATAGGAACAGCCCCACACTTACCAATTTATGAGTTTTAAGGCGAAAAGGGATTCCACTGCCGTATAGAAACAGAAGAAAAAGAACTTCAATACACGAAATCGGCAACCATCCCGAATGAACCTCCTGTTATCCTAATATCATCGTGGTAGTGAGGCGAGGAAAGGGCTATTTTGGGGGGATACAGCCGGTCAAGAATAATACTGGCGAAGAATAGTCAAAAAGAGTTGTACTTGTCAGCGAAAGCTGCTATCTTAATGGAAGAAAAAATCAGCCGTTAAGCCAGGTCCTTTTAACGGTAAGAATGTCTATTAGAAGCAAAAGTAAGGAAATCTATATGAATATCTATGCAGGAAATCTGTCCCCCGAGACAACGGAAGACGATTTGCGTAAGGCTTTTGAAGCTTTTGGCCAGGTCGTATCCGTCAAGTTATTAAGAAACAGGGCTACGGGCGAATCAAACGGAATTGGGTTTGTGGGAATGCCGGTTGCAGATGAAGCCCAAACCGCAATCAGCGAACTGAATGGCAAAAATTTGCAGGGAAACACCATTAAGGTTGAAGAGGGTAAGAGGATAATAAGCCATCGCAGTGACCAAGGCAAAACAGAAGGTTTCGGTGGTGGCCGTGGCGACCGTGGTGACCGTGGCGACCGTGGCGACCGTGGTGACCGTGGTGACCGTGGCGACAGAGACAGACGTGATAGTTCCGACCGTGGCGGTCGTGGCGGACGTCGCTACTAACAACTAACGGTCAGTCTTACCAAAGAATTCCCTATACGGGGAATTAAAGGTGTTCGGTACAGTTTTCGATGAGTTGTGCTCGATAATGAGAAGGTTTTGATAGCCTGGAGGATGGGCAGAACTTGCTCGTGCTGCGGGATAAAATGCTCTTGCGTGTTGATTTGAAAGAAAACCCGCCGAGTGAATCGGCGGGCTAAATATTTTTTAGATTGCTGTGCATCGAATATATCGCGAGATACAAGTCACGAATCACGCTCCGGAGCTTTGGGACGTAGGCATCGACTGGAATTAAGTATGGCGTCCCCCGGAATTCGGAATTAAGGAGTGCTTTAGTGAAGTGTATATGGGAAATCGCAGTTAAGGCTTTGCCGGTAATACTATTGTTTGCTTTTATTATTAATAGTGCCGGGGCGGCTGATCCAAATAATGTTCCAGCCCGGCAGGATCGAACCAAACTTAAGGTTACGATAGATCCACGTGTAGAGCTGATGGGCGTTATATTTCACATGGCCGGTAATCCGGAGTATAACAAGTGCAAGTCGAAGCCATATATGAAAAACCTTACCGAGCACTTCGCCGGGCATCGCGATCATCCGGCAGTGAAAATAGCAAAAAAACTGCGTGAGACTCGCGGAGTCAGCTATGATGCGGTGATGGGCATGGCTATGCACATCGAGGATATTAATAGCTGTGGCGAGATAGTGCCTTTTGAGCCGAGGCCGGACACGCTTGACGGCAGATGGCGGATCGATGAGGCCCGTGAATTTCTTGGCAATTGTCGCGACTTTGTGAAAGAGACTGATTTCAAGGCGTTCCTCGCGAAGAACCAATCGCAATATGATACGGCTGTGTCAAGGCTTCAGCAACTTATTGACACTAAGGCGAACCTGGCCTGGTTCGATGAGTTTTTCGGGTCGAGAGATGATGTGGACTTCAACCTTGTCATATCGATACTTAACGGGCCGGGCAGTTACGGCTGCCGGGTGAGGCTCGATGGGCGAACGAAAATATACAGCGTGCTCGGCGCATGGCGGATCGACTGGTTCGGCTGGGGCAATCCCACGTTCAATCCCGGCGTTGTAAGTACGGTGGTGCACGAGTTTGGCCATTCCTATTGCAATCCGCTCGTTGAAAAGAATATGCAAGACTTCAGTTCTTTTGGTGAGAAATATTTTCCGCGAGTCGAAAAACAAATGAAAGGCCAGGCGTATGGAAGTTGGCAGACCATGATGCGAGAGTCGCTGGTAAGGGCGTGTGAAGTGCGTTACGCGATGGCTAACGACGGCGGAGAAAAGGCAGAGCGGATTGCGAGTTATCAAATCGGTCGCGGATTCCACTGGATGAAAGAGCTTTCAGAATTGCTCGGCCAATATGAAAAGCAGCGGGACAAGTATCAAACGCTCGATGCTTTTATGCCGAAGATCGTCGAGTTGTTCCAGAATTATGACGGTCCGCCGGAAAAATAAGAAACAGAAATCCGCCGAGGAGTTCTTTGAACTTTTCCGGATGATAACCCGTCTCAGATTCCGGTGCTTCCACTTCAGGAGCCACGAATTTTGATGAGAATACTGTACAACACCGGAGTCGCAACGAGAGAGAGCAGCACCGATATACAGACTGCGCCGATCACGGCAATTGCCAGGGGCCTGAGCATGTCGGCGCCGGAGCCGACGCCGTAAGCCAACGGCAACATCCCCAGTGCCGTTGTGCCGGAAGTCATCAATACCGGCCGGAGTCGCCGCTGCCCGGCCCGAACCAGGGCGTCCTCCATTTTCAGGCCGGAGCTGTGCAATTCTCCCGCGAAGTCAAGCATGAGAATGCCGTTCTTCGCCACAATGCCGACCCCGATAATTGCTCCCAAAAGCGAAACGACATTGAGCGATGTGCCACTAATATACAAAGCCATGACGGCTCCAAACATCGCCAGGACAGCGCCAAATACGATTGCCACCGGCCCGGCAAAAGTCCGGAATTCCGTCAGCAGCACCGTAAAAACCAGAACAATGGCCAGGGCAAGAACAACCAGCAGATGGCTGAAGGATTCCTGCTGCTGCTGGTAGAGCCCTCCGAACTCAAGAGCCTCCGGCGGAATAGATCTATCCTGAGCCAGGAGGTTGCGGATTTCCGCCATTGCGCTGCCGAGGTCGCGACCTTCAAGGCGGGCCGTGACGGCAACGACCTGTCGCATATCTTCCCTCCGAAGCTCAAGCTGCCCCGGTTCTTCGATAACATCCACCACCTGCGATAGTTTGACCAGGGCTCCATTCGGACAACGCAAAGGCAAGTTTTGCAGGCTCGCAACCCGGTCGATATCGCATGGGTCCGCGACGACGCGGATATCGATGAGGCGGTCGCCCTCTAAAACCGACGAAGCGGTCTGGCCGAACATGGCCGTCTGGACAGCCGAAGCCACATCATCGGCAGTCAAACCAAACCGCTGCGCGTTTAAGCCTCGGAGCCGAAAACTCAGAGACGGGCCCGTAATCATCAAACCGTCAAAGGTATCCACTACTCCCCTGACCTTTTGGATAGTCTGCTCGATCTGCGGGGATTTTTTCTTGAGAAACTCTATGTCGGTCGAGAACAGCTTCACCTCAATGGGCTCGGGTGCCCACATGAGATCGCCGATCAGGTCGGAGAGGATGCCGGGGAACTCCCATTGAAGGCTGGGGACTGCGGCATTAAACCTGTGCCGAAGCTCGGAAATCACCTCGTCGGTCTTCCTCTTACGGCCGGGTTTGAGTTTGACCAGGAAGTCTCCAGTGTGAGGTTCGGCAATAGCCAGAGCCAGGCGTGCACCGGTGCGCCTGGAGTAGCTCTCAAGCTCGGGAATAGTATGCAATATCTGCTCGGCCTGCTTTAGTTGACGATCGGTTTCAGCCAGGCTCGTTCCCGGTCTCGCCACATAGTCAATAACAAAGCCGCCCTCATCCATCGCCGGCAGAAACTCACTTTCGAGCCGGGTATAGATGTTTATACCCGCAAGCAGGATAAGTACGCAAAACACCAGCGTGATCCAGCTGTGATGCAGTGCTATCCGAACCGTATGTCCGTAAATCGATATAAGCCAGCGCAGCACGATTCCGCCTTGCTTGTCTTGTGGTTTTGCCCGCTTGCTGTGACTGCCCCCGATGAACCATGCCGCCATGGATGGTGTAAACGTCACTGCCAGTACCAGCGAGATGAGCAGCGCGACAACCATTGTCATCGCCAAAGCTCGAAAGAACACACCCACGAGGCCGTCCAGGAATGCCAAGGGTATGAATACGACTACGGGTGTGAAGGTCGAACCCAAAAGCGGCCTGATGATTTCTCCTATGCCCTCTCTCACCGCCGGCACACGGGGGACGCCACTGGCAATCTTGGCGTATATCACCTCCACAACCACTATGGCATCGTCGATAATCACGCCGATAGCCGCCGCGATTCCGCCCAGAGTCATCAGATTGTAGGTCAGTCCCAGAACCTTGGCTATGATCAACGTAATCAGAACCGTTGCCGGAATTACCAGCGTCGCCACAAAAGTTGTTCCCCAGTCTTTGAGAAAGAGGTACAGCACCATAACGGACAGGAACAACCCGAAAATGATCGCTTCCCAAACGCTCTTGACGGATTCACGTACTATCAACGACTGGTCATAGAAGAATGCCAGCTTCAGGTCGGGCGGCAACTGCTTTTTTAGTTGCTCCAGTTCCAGCTTCAGCTCCCGGGCGATGTCGAGCGTGCTTCCGTCGGGCTGACTGCGAATATTCAACAGCACTGCTTCTTTACCATCCGCGGTAACGACATTGAAGACGGGCTCGGGTCCACGCTCGACTCGGGCAAAGTCCCTGATACAAATCGGATGACCCTTGTCAACCTTGACAATAAGGGCCTCAATATCTTCCGGGCCGTGCACGCGACCATCGACCACGGTAAGGTAAAGCGTGTGGTTTTCCTCATGCATACCGGCCGGAGCTATAAGATTCCTTTTTATCAGTGCCTCGGTTACGTCGGAAAAACTCAGCCCGGCGGCCTCCAATCGCAGCGTATCGACGATCACGTGGTATTCCGGTGTACGTCCCCCGACGAGATCCACCCTGCCTACTCCCGGGATTCGCAGAAAGCGAGGTTTTATCGTATAACGGGCTATCTCCCAGAGATGAGTTGTGTCGCGCGTTTCGCTGGTAAGACTTACACCAATAATTGGGAACGCCGAAAAGGTCAAGCGGAAAACGTTCGTTGTCGCCGTCGCCGGCAAGGTGCTGCTAATCTGAGAAAGGCGGCTGAGCACGTACAATTCCGACTGGATCATGTCCACCTTCCAATTGAAAAAGACACTGACTTCCGCGGAACCCCGCCCGGTCGCGTCACGGATCGTCACCACGCCTGGAATATCCTTCATGGCCTCTTCGATAGGACGGGTAATGGTCGCCATCATCTCATCGCCCGGCATAACACCATTGTCCACCAGAATAACAACTCTTGGAAAGTCGGTTTGTGGGAACACCGAGGAAGGAATCTTCATCGCAGAATAAACACCACCCAGGCACAAGGCGAATACAACAAAAGCAATAGCTATGGCGTGATGGGTGGAGAATCGTCCCAACGCCGACGCTCGAACCTCCAAATGGCTCTGTCCCGGAGTCTCCTCAGTATTTGAAAGATTAATATCTGGCATTGAAACCTTTCTTTTGGCCTCTCTTATTCGTTCACTACCCTGACCTTGGTTTCAGGGGGCAGGCCATACGCGCCTACCGTCACTACCTGCATGCCCTCATGAATTCCCTCTCCCTGCACCTCCACCAGCCCGTTTTCGCGCAACCCGGGCTGAACCACTCTATGAAAGGCCTTATCGTTTTCTACGACAGCGATAACCGTTTGGTTCTCGGTGGTTGTGACAAGGCTTTCTTCGGGTACGACAAGGCAGTCGCTTTTTTCCATATAGATTATGCGCACCCTGACGAACCGGCCGGGCCTGAGTCCGGTGCCGGCCGGCACCGATGCCCGAGCAAGAACAGTGTCGCTCTCAGGGTCAACCACAGAATCGACAAACGCCAGCTCAGCAGGCACTCGAGATGTTTCACCGTTCGGCCCGGCGAGCCTGCCGCCGGTATCTATTTCCACCTTCTGTCCCGGTTCGAGCGCCGTTATCTCATTGCTCGGAACCCGAAATTCCACGATCAATCGCTTAGGGTCGATCAATTCCGCCAACGTACTGGTCATGTCCACCGCTTCACCGGGCCGGGCCGGCACTCGGACAATCATGCCGGATATCGGCGCTGTGACCTGGAGCAAAGACAGCTCAGTACGAGCTTTCGCCAGTTCATCTTTTGCCGTTGCGAGCCCGTATTCGGCTTGTTGCAATAGCTTTTTTGATGTTCCCTGGCTCTGCATCAGCTCTTTCTGACGTGCGAAGTCCTGCTCTGCGAACTCCACCGCTTTCTCGGCCTGCTTTACAGTTACTTTAGCTATGCGACTATCAAGACGGAACAGCGTATCTCCCTGATTCACTTCCTGGCCTTCTATGCATGTTACTTCGCTGATAATTCCAGCCGCCGGCGCCGTAATTCTAACGCGGGCCGGGGGGGCATCGCTGCTGCCCACAGCAAGTTCAACTGTTCCATAAGCCAGAACATATCCGTGAAGTGTGGACCGCGTGATTTTCCCCACATATACGCTCACCTCGGTAACAACTTGACTGGCCGGCTCTTCTGAAGTCTCGATCGGCTTTGCCTTAAAGAGATAGTACGCCGCCAACGCACCTGCCAGCAGAATTACCAACCCTAAGAATGTTCGCAATTTATTCATAACGTTTTCCTATTAAACCGGCTTTTCGATAATATTGACTTCGGCTGGCCCATCAGGTCAATCGAGCTAAAGCGTGGCATCCTCCAGCCATTCGCGGTTATATCATTTTCCTCCCGATACAGTAATTGAGCTTTGCAGCAGTGCGTCGCAGGTTGGCCGCCAATTCCGTACGACGCATCCGTGCCTCGACAAGTTTAAGCTGAGCCTCCAAGACCGAAGAATAAGACCCTTCCCCGGCCCCAAGTGATTTCCGGGCCCGTTCGATGGCGATCTCCAAAGCCGGAACAATGCCGCTGTCCCATAACTCAAATTCCTCGTGGGCCGAGACATACCGAGTTTGAGCTTGTCTAACCTGAAGCATAATGTCCTGACGGACCGCTTCATACTGTCGAGCCGCCTGTTCCAGTTCTGCTTCGGCCCGTGCGATTTGGCCGTCATTCTGATTGAAAATCGGAATCTCAATGGCCAAACCCGGTCCGACCGACAGGGAATCCTCGCCCTCATCCTTGGCATCGATAATGGCGATGAAGTTGTAGATTTTCGATTTCTCCCAGCCCATGCGTTCGCCTGCCGCTTCGATGTCAAGCTCCGCCGCTCGCAGGTCCGGCCGGGCGGCAAAGGCCGTCTCCAATAACTTGTCGATTGACACTTCTGCTTCGGGCGCAATATCCGATGGTGTTATATCAAACCTCGCGTCATCTGAGATCAGTCCGAGCATAGCATTAAGCTGGTGTCGTGAGACGGCAGCCTCCTCTGAAAAAACCTTTACTATGTCGGTGGCTCGGAGTGAATCCACATAGGCGTTTGAGACCTCCAGCTCGCTAATATCACCGGCCCGGAGTTGTGCCTGGGCAAGCTCGGCCATCTGAATTTGTAATTGAGCATTTTGTTCGGCGAGCCGGACTTGCTCCTCGGCAGACCATAGATCGGCATAGGTCGTCTGAACGTTTCGGATAAGGGCCAGACCATGCTCGATTAGGTTTTCGGAAAGACTTTGGGCATCAAGCTTGGCCGCGGCGAGGCGGCGGGGACGCTGCCAGATGAAATCGAGAGGTACGTCCAGCCCCATTTCGAGGGCTTTGGGGCCAATGGGGAACAAAAGCGAAAAGACCGGATTAGCCAGCATATCTGCTTCGATCAAATCGGCGCGGGCAAAACCCAGGGCTGCCAAATCAACTTGAAACTGGGCGTTATTCCAAAGGGCTATGGCGACCGCCTCATCCTCTGAGAGACCATCGTCAAGCGATGCTCCATCTGGAAGATGAAATTCTCCCGGTTTGGATATCTGCCCTAATTCATGATTAGTACGTTCGTTAATACCTTTCGAAACATATGAACGATTGTTATGGGACTGAGTAGCGCAGCCGGCGACCAGAAGAATCAGCACGTTAATATAGATTTTTATATTCATATCCTAACGTCCGATCAATCACGGCCTGACATTCTGGAATCGCTTGTTAACGAGTCGAAACTAAAACTCAATATCTTTATCTTCGGCCTCCTACCTGCCTTACTTTAACATGCTATATTACCAATATTTGTCCTGAAAGTCCTGTTGTTTTTTGCTATTTTCGTACATCGATCAAATTTTCGTACGAAAAAATCCCGGAAGTTCCCTCTTGAAAGCCACTGGTTTTTGTTCCGCAGCCCTTATGCTATTCAGAACATCAACTCCCTCAGCATTTACCTGGAAAGCCCGCAATATGCCGGAACAAGGCGAGGGAAACAATGATTCTTGGACGGCCTGAGTCCAGAAAACATCCATCCTTGACAATTGTGGTGATTTTTTTTAGTATGTGGCATATTTTTATAAAACAATTCTGATTATTTTGAGCAAGCAGGGAATAGATAATGAGAAATGAATTTCTGCCATTTTCAAGGCCGTCGATAACAGAGGCGGATATTGCTGCGGTCAGCGAGGTTTTACGCTCGGGGTGGATTACCACAGGTCCGAAGGCTGCTGAGTTTGAGCAGAGATTCTGCGAGTACGTGGGCTGTTCCGAGGCGGTAGCGTTGTCTTCGGCAACCGCCGGGATGCACATTTTGCTCAAGGCCCTGAATATCGGCCCCGGCGACGAGGTCATCACGCCTTCGATGACGTGGGTTTCCACAGCGAATTTAATTGTCCTTGCCGGCGCAACTCCCGTATTCGTTGATGTGGACCGGGATACGCTTATGGTTAGCCCCGAGTCCGTGGAGGCTTCTCTGACCGGCAAGACGCGCCTTATCATTCCGGTTCACTTTGCCGGAGTGCCGGTTGACATGGAACCGATTCGCAAGCTGGTAGCGGCTAAGAATGTCTTTCTTGTCGAGGATGCCGCTCACGCTCTGGGCACGCAATATAAAGGCGAACGTATCGGCTGCAGGGGGACTTCGATTTTTTCTTTTCACCCCATCAAGAACATAACAACCGGTGAAGGGGGCATGTTTTGCTCGGATGATCCGGATCTGGTCAGCCGTATTCGAACGCTGAAGTTTCACGGTCTTGGTGTAGATGCTTATGACAGGCAGACTCTGGGCAGGTCACCGCAGGCTGAGGTGTTGGAGCCGGGCTACAAATACAACATGACGGATATATCTGCTGTTTTGGGGATAACGCAATTGGCCCGCGTGGAGCAGTTCAACGGCAAGCGAACCGAGCTGGCCGGTATATATCGCGAGCGGCTGGCGGAAATCGATGAGATTATGCCGCTTTGCGACCCTACATATTCGATCAGGCATGCGTGGCATCTCTTTATCGTGCGTTTGGATATCGACAAAACCGGATTAACTTGTTATGATTTTATGCAGCAGTTGAAAAAAAGGAATATTGGAACGGGATTACATTTTCGTGCCGTGCACCTCCAAAAATATTATAGAGAGTCGATGGGTATGCATCGAGGTATGCTGCCGAACACGGAGTGGAATTCGGACCGGATTTGTTCGCTTCCGCTTTTCCCTGATATGACGGCGGGTGATATCGACGACGTGGTAAACGCGATAAAGAGGGTCTTGCAAAAGAGAAAGTAACGCGTGGGAGCAGACTCCGGACTTAAGTGCCCACTTGTAGTCGGCCTCTATGGTATCGATAAGTATGAAAAGTATTCGCGATAACATTCCAGCTATCATTTTCTGGTCTGTGGCAGCCTTCATTTTGTTGTGGTACATCGGAGCAAGAGGACTTTGGGGCGCCGAAAACAGATGGGCCGAGATTGTCAGGGAGATGCGCCTCACGGGAGACTATTTCCATCCTTGTATTAATGGCAAGCCGTACTTCGACAAACCCCTGCTGAGTTACTGGTTTATTGCTTTGGTGGCCGCGGTTACCGGCCGGCTTGATGAGTGGACAGTAAGATTGCCGAGTGCGATTGCGGGCCTGTTAGGTTTGTGGGCTACAATGAACCTGGGCCGAAGGCTCTGGTCAGACCAGCGGGCAAGAACCGCCGGCTGGATTCTTCTTAGTACATACGGTTTTATATTCTGGTCGAGAACCGGCGAGGCCGACATGGAGAACATGGCCGCTATTATTCTTGCGGTCGCCTGGTACTGGGCCCGGCGGGAAAAGCCCGGCTTTCTCAGTTACTTCATCTTCTACGCGATCTGTTTTATTGGAGCCCAAACGAAAGGATTGACCGCGATAGTGGTGCCCATCCTTGTCGTATTGCCCGATTTGATGAGGGAAAAACGCTGGAAGTCTTATCTGTCTGTCTCTCATTTCCTGGCTTTGGTTGCGGGCCTTTCGCTGTATTTAGGGCCTCTTATGTACGCGGAAGTGACAAAATCCGGATATAAATCCAGCGGTCTGGGACTGGCTTTTAGAGAAAATATCGTACGCTACTTTC
>CAYTNN010000012.1:0-23101 GCA_964439135.1 uncultured Pirellulales bacterium | reverse complement strand
TCCAGCGGTCTGGGACTGGCTTTTAGAGAAAATATCGTACGCTACTTTCAGCCGTTCGATCATAAGGAGCCTTTTTATGTCTATTTTCGCTATCTGCCTCAGTTGTTTTTCCCCTGGATTCCATTGCTCGTAGCGGCCTTTTGGGCGGCCTATGCCCATTTCAAAAAACTCGACTGGCCGAGCAAATGGCTCACAATCTCGGCGACACTTATTTTTCTGTTCTTTACCCTGTCCGGTTCGCGGAGGTCGTACTATATTCTCCCGATGCTTCCTTTTTGTGCCCTTATGGCTTCGCTTTATTTTGACTGGGAGAAAGAGGAGAAATGCCATCGGCAGGTGCTGGGGATTCAGACTGTGCTGCTCGTAATTGTCGTGGCGGTTGAGATTCTAAGTCCGGCAATTTGGCCGGTGGTTAAAGCCCGCACGGGTTTTGAGGCGTCTAAGGAGCTTATATTTGTCACCGTATTTCTGGGTTTCATGGCCTTGGTGCCTCTGATTCTGCAACGCATCCGCCCCGGCTTGCTAAGCCGAGTTGCCGGTTCTGAGAAAAAATTGGCGCCTTTAATCATAATGTCTGTTATAATCATGGGCGGTTATTTGGACTGGCAGGAGAAGATTATTGATAAATACCGTTCAATTAAACCCTTTAGTATGGAGTTAAAAGCTAAAATTGGAGACCTTAAGCCTGCTAATATTGCTTTTTTTCGCAAATTTGCAGGTGAGATTCTATTTTATATGGATTTGCCCGAACCGGCACTTCTAATTGAAAGTTCTGAGCAGTTGAATGATTTTTTGAGTTCCGAGGCCAAAACCAAATTATTGATCTCACATAGCGATTATAATAAGGAATTGCTGGCTGCCCTTCCGGAATGGGTGCCCGAGCAGCCGACTTTAAAGGAGAAAATCTATCCATGGGAAAAGATGGACAAATACGAAGCATGGATAATCCAAAACGAGCGGAAGTAGATCTGGTTCATCCAAAGACGACTGCTAAATCGTCCCGGTCCGGCGCATACTCGGTAGAAGTTGTTGGATCGGTTGCGCAGAAGAAAGATGGTCTGGAACCAGTTCCGGATAGCGGCATATTGGAGAAGGCGGAAGATATTCTGTCGGTTTCACTTGTTATTCCGGTCTTTAATGAAGAGAAGAACCTTGGAGAACTCATCGGTCGTTGTCTAAAAACCTGCAATGAAATGGGGAAATCTTTTGAAATCATTCTTGTGGATGACGGCAGCTCCGATAGTTCATCGAAAGTCATTAACGAAGCCGTCGATCAGAACGAAGGAAAGGTCCTGGGAGTTCTGCTAAACCGCAACTATGGCCAGCATGCCGCTGTAATGGCCGGATTCGCCGAATCCAGAGGGGATATGATCGTTACCCTTGACGCGGACTTGCAGAATCCGCCTGAGGAAGTTTTAAAATTGGTTCGTACTATGGAGGAAGGTTTCGACGTTGTCGGAACAATGCGGGTCCCAAGGCATGATACACTTTTCCGAAAGGTGGCCTCTCACGTTGTCAACAAAGTGGCACAAAAGGCCACCGGCGTGAAAATGCATGATTATGGCTGTATGTTGCGGGCTTACAGGCGGCACGTTGTCGATGCAATGCTCCAGTGTCACGAACGAAGCACCTTTATTCCTATCCTGGCTAACAGCTTCGCCCGTAAAGCGACGGAAATCGAGGTCGGCCATGCCGAGCGAACCGAGGGAGACTCGAAGTATGGGCTATGGAAGCTGATCAACCTTCAGTATGATCTGCTGACCAGTATGACAACGTTTCCATTGCGTGTTTTGAGCGTGCTGGGCGGCGTGATATCGGCCGCTGGAGTGGGATTCGGCATCTTCTTGTTGATTATGAGATTGGTCCACGGACCCGATTGGGCGGCAGAGGGTGTCTTTACGCTATTTGCCATTCTCTTCATCTTTATTGGTGCCCAGTTTATCGGCATGGGACTGCTTGGAGAATACATCGGTCGTATCTATGACGATGTCAGGGCAAGACCCCGATACTTTGTTCACCGGGTTGTCGGGCGAAAAACAGAAAAAGAATTGTAAATTTTATCGAAATTTCAGAGGTATCATTATGAAAGTAGTAGTCCTGGCTTATCACAACATTGGCTGTGAAGGCATCAATGCCCTACTGCGAAACGGTATTGAGATTGCCGCCGTTTTTACGCATAAGGACGACCCGAACGAAAATGTCTGGTTCAATTCCGTAGCAGAGTTGGCCGCGTCGAAAAACATTCCGGTCTTTGCCCCCGAGAACATCAATCATCCGCTATGGGTCAGGAAGATCGAGGAATATAAACCGGACATTATTTTCTCATTCTATTATAGAAATATAATCAAACGGCCTATCCTGGATATTCCGCCGCGGGGATGTCTTAATCTGCACGGCTCGCTTCTTCCCATGTATCGAGGGCGGTGCCCCATTAACTGGGTGCTTGTCAACGGTGAGAAGGAAACGGGAGTTACGCTGCATTACATGACACCCAAACCCGATGACGGTGACATTGTATGCCGGAAGAAAATCGCAATAACAGACGACGATACCGCCAGGTCACTGCATGAAAAAGCAGCTCAGGCGGCGTCAACTATGCTCGACGAAGTATTGCCGCAAATAAAGGATGGCACTGCCGGCCGTGAACCTCAGGACCATTCCATTGCAACATACTATGGGGGCCGCCGGCCGGAAGACGGCGAAATTGACTGGACAGCCGGCGCCAGGCAGGTAAGGAATCTGGTCCGTGCCGTAACCCAGCCTTACCCGGGCGCTTCGAGCTATATAGTGAACCAGAAATGTGTGTTTTGGGCGGTTTCCGAAGAACCTTACTCCGGAGAAGAATTGAGTCCCGGCACCATCGTGTCCATAGATCCCCTCGTTGTCGTATGTGGCAAAGGTGCGGTGCGCGTGGATTACGGCCAGGCTGATAACGGTCTCTACATGACCGGCACTCAGCTCGCTCGTGAGCTTAATTTGTTCGAGGGCATGAGATTCGGTCCGAGTGCAGACCGCCGAATCGAGACTATGAGGAAAGAGCACGTTCTGATCCTCGGAGTTAACGGCTTTATCGGCAACGCGTTGAGCGAAAGACTGCTTCGGAGCGACAAATATGAAGTGCACGGAATGGACATTAGATCGAATTACATCCAGCACCTTATCGACAGGCCTGCGTTCCATTATGAAGAAGGTGACATTTCCATCCATCGCGAATGGACCGAATACCATGTCAAAAAATGCGATACAGTGATTCCCCTGGTGGCTATTGCAACGCCGATCGAATATACGCGCAATCCGATAGGGGTATTTGAGCTGGATTTCGAAGAGAATCTTAGGGTGGTCCGGTATTGCGTCAAATATGGAAAGCGGATTATTTTCCCGTCAACATCGGAAGTGTACGGCATGTGTGACGAGGATGAATTTGACGAAGACAAATCCAGGCTGATTCTGGGGCCGATCCGGATGCAACGATGGATATATTCCTGCTGCAAGCAATTGCTCGACAGGGTCATCTGGGCCTACGGGCAGAAAGAGGGACTCGAGTTCACTCTGTTCAGGCCGTTCAACTGGATCGGGCCAAAACTTGACAGCCTGACTTCCGCGAGGATCGGCAGCTCGCGAGCCATCACCCAGTTGATTCTTAATCTTGTCGAAGGTACGCCAATTCTACTCATCGACGGCGGCAGACAAAAACGCTGTTTTACCGATGTCTCGGACGGCATCGAGTGTCTTTACAGAATAATCGAAAACAAAAATGGCGTGTGCAACAGCCGGATTATCAATATCGGCAATCCGGATAACGAGGCCAGCATCCGGGACCTGGCGGAAATGCTCCTGGAGAAGTTCGATCGGCATCCCCTTCGGTCCAAGTTTCCGACTTTCGCGGGATTCCGTGAGATTGAAAGTGGATCCTACTACGGCGCAGGCTATCAGGATGTCCAACACAGGAAACCAAGCATCAGGAATGCCAGGAAGCTCCTCAACTGGAACCCGACAATAGAATTAGAAGAGTCCGTTGAGCAGACTCTGGATTTCTTCCTTCGGGAAGCTATCCGGCACGGCGTAATAGAGATCGAAGGTGACCTCACCGACGCGGTCGCGACAGAAATACTCAAGCCGAAGCAGCCTGCGGGCGGGAAAGTGACGCCTATAGTCTCCGTGCCCTCCCCCGGCAAAAAGGTTAAAAAGCAGAATGTCACATGAGAATAGGCCTGAGAGTTGATGTCGATACCTTTAGGGGAACGAGACTTGGCGTCCCGAATCTGTGCAGACTTTTTGCCGATCATGCGATAAATGCGTCGTTCTTTTTTTCCGTGGGCCCCGACAACATGGGTCGTCATCTCTGGCGGCTCCTTCGCCCGAAGTTCCTGTTCAAGATGCTCAGAACGAAGGCTACTCGCCTATATGGATGGGACATTCTTTTCAAGGGCACTTTATGGCCCGGGCCGGTGATTGGAAAAAAACTAGGGTCTGTGATAAGTTCGGCTGCCGAGGCCGGTCACGAGGTCGGACTGCATGCATGGGATCATCATGCATGGCAGGCGCATATTGATACAATGGACTCCCAGACCGTTAGCCGGTCACTCCGCCGGGGCGTAGATCTGCTTACGCAAATCCTCGGCCGGCCGCCGACGTGTTCCGCCGTCCCCGGTTGGAAGTGCAATGATCTCGTATTGAAAGAGAAAGGCAGTTTTGCTTTCCGCTATAACAGCGATTGCAGGGGAGACAGCATATTTCTTCCCCTGGTCGATGACGAGCAATTGGCCCAGCCTCAGATTCCTGTCACACTCCCCACCTACGACGAAATGATCGGTCGCCACGGGGTGACGGAAAGTAACTACAATGACCGCCTGCTTGCCGAGTGTTCTGAGGACAGGCTCAATGTTTTGACCATCCATGCGGAGGCCGAAGGCATGGCGTGCTTTGATATGTTCGATAGATTCCTGAAGGCAGCCGAAGCACAAGGCGTGTCGTTCGTTGCCCTTGGTGCTTTACTCGACGACTGCCCTGCTATGGGAAAATCCCGGGTTGTTCAGGGCACCATCTCCGGACGTGAAGGATGGGTCGCATGGCAGGAAACCTCAAAATCGTATCATAAGGATAATGGATGATCCCGGAACATGTGACATCGGTATATCTCACCGATGAATCCAGGAGACGAACAAGAGATTCGCTGCTGATATTCACAGGGGCCCTTTTGTTGTTTATGGTCGGTCTGAATTCTGAATTCATAGGTTTTCAGGCCCGTTTCGGCTTGTTCGCCCAGGAGATGTTCCGCTTCGGACCCAGCTTTTTTCCTACGACATACCAAAGCCCATATCCCGACTATCCGGGCACCTCAACTTTTCTGATCTACCTCGTGTCCAAACTTCTCGGGCAGGTTACGCCCTTCTCAGCCATTCTGCCTACAGCCGTAACATCGGCGCTAATTTTGGTTCTCACATATCGGATCGGGGCGATTCGATCCCGCCGGTGGGGACTTGCTGCTGTTTTGTTGGCCCTGTTCACAGCCAAGTTCTTCAATGAGTCCCGCAGCATTGCTCTGGATCAATATACGAGCCTGGCAACGGTTCTGTCCTTCTATCTCGTTTATTCAGCCACGTTCTATGGTCGAGATAAACGACTGGTCTTGCTTCCAGCGATATGGTTCCTCAGTTTTGCCTTTCGCGGCCCTATAGGCCTGGTCATCCCTGCCGCCGTCGTGTGCAGCTATTATTTATGGTTGGCAAAGTATAAAAGATTCATACTCGCGGGTATGGTCGCTGCTGTCGTGCTGGCCCTTGGCTTTGCCAGTCTATTTCTCGCCGCAAGACTCCAGGGCGGAGAATCCTTAGTGCAAAGCGTGCTCAGCGCTCAGATGACCAGTCGTATGAATGACAGAGGTCCGGGTTATACCTATTATTGGCTCAAAGGTTTTACCTCTTATGCCCCGGCTTATCCTTTGGCAATTATTGTCGTCATTTCTCGTTTCAAGGATATCCTGGGCAGGAAGAATGACGATGATATTTTGCTTGGCAGCCTGGCCTGCTGGATATTGATTGTGCTCATAGGCATGTCGATTCCGTCAGTCAAGAAGGCACGATATATTCTGCCCATTGTGCCGGCACTTTCCCTGGCTGCTTCATATATGTTGATTGATACGAGGCCAAAAAGAATTCTATTTGAGGTGAAGAAGATCTGTCTGTCCATTTGTTCTTCTCTGCCTCTGGTAGGGGTCGTTGCAACTTTAGGTATTATTTTATTCGGTAAATATTTTGGCCTTTGCGTCAACGCTCATTTTCTATTCGCTCTGGTATTATTGATAGGTTTGATTATAATTGCCAGGACCTTAGACAAGAGATTAAGAGGCCGTCCCAACCAGGATATGGTCGCTGCAGCTATTGGAGTCTCAGCGTTTATTATTGTTAATATAGGTGTAGCCCAGCCTGTTAACGAGATTCTGGAGAGTGCCAGGCCATTTGTGGAACAAGTTAAACTGCTGGAAAAGGAGCGGCCCGGGGACATAGTGTTCTACCAGGTAGGTCCTGACACAGATGATATCAAATTTATGGTAAATTATGATAAACCGATCACGCCCATATTTATCAGTTCTCCGGACGAGCTTCTTCAGTGCCCGAAAAACTCGTATTTCATAACAATGAAGCAAAGCTTTGATAATCTGCCGAATGACCTGAAAAAACAAATCAAACTGTGTATCAATGGCAGAATTGGGCACAGAGACTCGGTGGTATTTACTCTGGAGTAATCACAACGGGATGAATAATCATTTTATATGCCGTTTGTTTTTTGCGTTAGCATCGTTCCTGCTTATGGAAAAGGTATGAAATACAAAATTGCGATAATAACATGCGTCGGACTATTCATTTTGCTATATATTGTTCCGCTTGGCGTACGCCCAATGGTTATTCCCGACGAATTCAGATATGCTGAAATACCCAGGGAAATGCTGGAAACAGGGGATTGGGTCGTCCCGCATCTCGACGGTCTGCGGTATTTCGAGAAACCTGTGCTTGGATACTGGCTCAATGCAATAGGTATCGCCATGTTCGGCGAAAATGCTTTTGCCATACGTTTCTTTTCTGCTTTGGCTGCCGGCATTTCTGCGGTTATTCTTTTCTTTCTCGCGAGGAAATACGCCGGTGGATATCGTATGGGCATTTTTGTCGTGGTAGTGTTCCTTACCTCTTCAGAAGTATTTTCCGTCGGCACTATCAGCGTTCTCGACAGCATGTTTTCCATGTTTCTAACTGCGGCGATGGCATTGTTCTTTTTCGCACATATGGAGGACGTGCCCCGAAAAAGGGTATGCCTGCTTGTGCTTTCAGGTATCTCTTGTGGTCTTGCGTTTCTCACGAAAGGTTTCCTTGCCTTTGCAATACCGGCCGTGGCTGTAATACCGTTCCTTATCTGGCAGCGGCGGGCAAAAGAGATATTCAGGATTTTATGGATACCTTTGGTAACGGCGATTCTGGTAGCTCTGCCGTGGTGCCTGATGATCTACGCCCGGGAGAAGGGCTTCTGGTATTATTTTTTCTGGACCGAGCATGTCCATCGGCTCGTGTCCGGCGAAAGTGGACAGCACCCTGAACCGTTCTGGTTTTTCGTTCCCTGTATTTTAGGGGGCGCATTTCCCTGGACATTTCTGTTGCCGGCTGCGCTGTCCGGCCTGAGAGGCACGCGTTTCAAAGATCCTCTTTTCCGGTATGCCATATGCTGGCTTCTGCTGCCATTCCTGTTACTCTCCGCTTCAAGCGGCAAACTCATTACATATATCCTGCCGTGCTTTCCACCTCTTGCCGTTATCATGAGTATGGCTTTGCTGCGATATTTTGACGCGGGAAAGAAGAAGGCGTTCATGATTGCCGTGAAGATTCTCCTGGTGATAATGGTAGCGATTATGATTGCATTAATTTTGACTCAGACAATACCTACTTCCTTCAGAGTTTTTGAGCAGCAGGAAACGAGGAAAGTAGTGCTTATGGCTATCGGTTTTCTGGCATATATCCTGCTTCTGTTTTGTGCCGCCAGGGCAGCGGATTTCCGAATGAAGCTGGCCTTTTTTGCCATCGGTCCCACAGTCTTGATGTTCTGTGGGCACTTTTCAATGCCCAACCAGTTGAGAGACACAAAGGCACCGGGTGAGTTCCTGCAACATAACCGCTACAGAGTCCATCCCGATACAGTGCTTGTCTCTGATAACGATCTGACATCTTCCATTTGCTGGTGCTACAAGCGCAGCGACGTTTTTCTGCTACGCGCCAGCGGTGAACTTACGTACGGACTGGAATATGACGACTCGAAGCAGCGATTGCTTGATGTCGACCGGTTCAAAGAGTTGGTCACGAATAGTTCAGGAAATGGATCTATCATTCTGATCCTTAAAACTGAACGATATGAGGAATATAGCCCAATGCTCCCGAAACCAGTCTTTAAGGACGTTAATCGCGGCTTTGTGTTCGCCGAGTTTGCCGGTTCAGCTTCCACGGAAGGTGCTTCGCTTCCGACGCAGAAAGCCCAAAACTAAGGAGACGGCAAGTCACATATATAACAAGCATCGAAATGACGAAACAAATCCGGAATGATACAATAAGTGGCCGAAATGTGCGAAAAATATCCTACGTTATCTCTATCGTGCTGCTGTTATCCTTAATACTGTGTAGGGCTTGATGGTAATCAGCATCTTGCCGTTTTGAATTTTTCCTGCCGTGCTTACGGGTGTTATCGCTTCGGGCTTTTCGAGTGTGTTCGTTGCCCAGGGCACATCAGCAGAGAGCGTTTGAATTTCCACCCGGCCGCTTGAGTCAAAATCTTTCATGACTATTTCCAGATCGACGGGCCCCGATGTGCCTCTGTGCACGATTGAAATCAGCAGGCTTCCGTCTTGAGACTGTGCCGCCAGGGCGTCGATTGTCTGATACGAGCATGTGGAGGTGACATTCTTAAGGTCAGGCAGAACCAGAGGAGCTGCTTGCGCTGAGCAGGTCAGCTCGATTTTGACCGGCACGGAATCGGCAAAGGCGGCAAACATCGCTTGAGCGTAATGGCACGGATTGGCAAAAACTCGCTCGCGGGTCTTTCGCAATCCTCCGCCGTGATTAACGGTGGCCGAATGAGTGACCATCTCTACAAACGGAGCCAGCCGAACAGATGCATGATAGATCAGAACGTCATAAAGCGCCTCGGCGTGAGTCGCCGGACTTACGAGCCTGCCATTAGAAAGCCGCCTCGGGGCATCGGCCGAAGATGCTTTACCTATACGAGCGAACATCTGCAGCTCCGTAACCGCCAGCCGCGGATTGCTTATGCCGGCGTTTTTCATGTCCGTTTCCAGGGCGGCCCATTTCTGTTCGAGCACTTGCGGCACAGCCATGAAATCCCGGAATACGTCCAGCGGTTCGGTATCGGCGGGGACCTGGCCGCCTACAAGAGGATGGTCGGTAGTGATACGCAATATATCGCTCGCCCCGGCGATGAGAGTGTCGTTCCAGTTCTTGCCCCACATAACGGGTGCTCCGCATGCGTAAATTGTTACGCCGGGATCGACTTCGAGCAGGGCATTGAGAAACTGGCGATACCGGTCCACGTAGCCTTCGGCGGTGGTCCAGTGGTACTGCCATCGTCCCCATAATTCGTTTCCGACCTCCCAGTGTTTGATATTGTAAGGCTGCGAGTGGCCGTTTGCCGCGCGCAGCTTGCCCATCGGTGTATCAACGCCGCCGTTGCAATATTCGAGCCATTGAGCCGCTTCTAAAACGGTGCCGTCGCCGGCATTGAGACAAATCATCGGCTCGCATCCGACCGCCCGGCAAAAGGCTATGAAATCATCGGTTCCGAAGAAATTATTTTCCTGCTGCCCCCAGGCATAGTTTGGCAGGGTAGGGCGCTTTTCAATGGGGCCGACGCCATCACGCCAGTGGTAGCTGCTTACGAAGTTGCCGCCCGGCCAGCGGAGAATCGGCAGGTGGGATTCTCTTAAAAGGCGAATGACATCCGGATCGGCGCCGTTGATGTGGTCGGCGGGACGTAATAAAATTCGTTCTATGACGAATTGCCCGGGCTTATCTGCGAGTATAGCAAATTTATACGCTTTATCTTCCGGCAGGTTATCGGGAATCACAAGACGGCCTTCGAGCTTTTGCCAGGTTGCAGTAACTCCCGAAATAGATTTCTCGGCACAAACTGCCATGCCGTCGGGGCCGAAGAAAGATACCTTTAGCGTATCGAGGTCAGGCGAACGAACCCACATTTCGAATTCGTATTGCCTGATTCGATGCAGGGGCAGCCACGTCCATTGTGCGATGCCCTGGCCGGCTGCGTGCATATGAACGCGTTGAGCGCGACCTCCATTAGGCCCCGTATCCGGGCTGGCTTCGACGGGGCCAAGTTTTGTCCAGAAACATGCCATCGCTTCATTACGTGATTTAACGAGTGCATCGATTTCGGAGTCCGGCCAGCCCCAGCGTCCGGCACTGTTTCGGATGTTGTTCTCGATTTGCTGCCGCTCGTAATGAAATGTTGCTACACCATCCGGCGATTCCTGCCCGGTCCGGAACGGGTAATCCGAAAAGGTCGGATTCCGTAGAATCTGGGCGTCCATGCCGTTTGTGATATTGAAAAAAAGATGCTCGCAGAATTTCCCGGTGATATTGCGAGGAATGGGATGGTTGGATTTTTCCGCGGCGTAAATTATAAGCGAGGCCTTTTCACCTGTGGCGGTGCCATTCGCCAGGCAGACCCCAAGACAGATTAGTAAAATGAAAACAGAAGGAAGTAACACTTTTGAATTCGTGATTTTTTGTTTCATGGCTAATTCCGTCCAATCGAAATATCTTCTAAGGTTAATTGACAGACAAATATCATAACCATATCCTCTGCAAATTCAAGCTTGACTGCGACAAGCGTAATCTGTTATACTACATATCAGTGATATAATCCGAGTGAGAATCCTTTTATCCGAAAAAATGGGGGGCGGAGGTCGGACAATGTTTGAGGCCAGATATTCACGAATCTTTCAAACGGTGCTCTTATTTCTCATCCCGGTAATGCTATGTTCACTTACGTGTGGCAAAATCATCTACGTTGACGACGATGCCGCCGGGGCCAATGACGGCTCAAGCTGGGAGAATGCTTACAACTTCCTTCAGGATGCTATAACTACCGCAACTGGCGGAGACGAGATCCTCGTTGCACAGGGCATATATAAACCTGATCAGGGAATTGGAATTACACTTGGAGACAGGAGAGCCAGTTTTCGTCTCAATAGCGGCGTTACTATTAAAAGTGGTTACGCCGGTTTCGGTGAATCGGAACCAGATATTAGAGATGTTGGACTGTTTCAAACCATCCTTAGTGGCGACCTTAACGGCGATGACGTAGAAGTAAACGATCCTTGTGATTTGCTCAGTGAGCCCAGTCGTGTCGATAACAGCGAAAATGTCGTTACAGGTAGCAATACGTATCCAACCGCTGTTCTTGACGGTTTTACGATCACTGCCGGGTATTTAATAGGACATCATTTCATGGGCACTGGCAACCCTTCCGGTGGTGCCGGTATGTATGTTTATTATGGTAGTCCCACTGTTGTCAATTGCATTTTTACCGGCAATGCGACCCTTGGGTATGGTGGCGGGATGATTATTATAGCAGGCAGTAATCCGACTATTGTTAACTGTGCATTTACAAAGAACAATGCTGGAGGTGGTGGAGGAATATCCTTTTGGAAATCCCCAGAAGGTATCAATCCCACACTTATCGATTGCATATTTGATGATAACTACGCCAGTGGCGACGGCGGCGGGATGTATAACTATCAGAGCAATCCAAACCTGACCAACAGCATTTTCAGTTGTAATTTTAGCCACAGATCAGGTGGTGGGATTTACAACAGGATGAGCAACCTTGAGTTGGCTGACTGCACATTCAGTGAAAACACAGCAGGAAGTGGTGGTGGGATATACAGCGAAGATAACAGTCGCCTAATATTGACGAACTGTACTTTCGGAAATAATGTGGCTGAAAGAGTATTAGGTGGTGGGATGTGTAATTCAGATGCTAATGACGTATTTCTAACCAACTGTATATTTAGTGGCAACTCAGCCAATCGGAGCGGCGGTGGTTTGGGAAGCAATCATAACAAGTTAATGTTGATTAATTGCGTTTTCGACGAAAACGAGGCATACGGAGAATCGCTCTACACCAACAAAGGCGGTGGATTATATACGTTCGGTGATGCAGAGATAATAAACTGTGCATTTCGTAATAATTGGGCTTCGGAGGGTGCCGGTGTTTATTACTACGATGGTATCTTGACGGTGACTGGGTGTGCTTTCACTGGCAACTCAGCAGAAAACTTTGGCGGAGGTCTGTACAACTACGACAACATGCCGGATCTTACTATTACCAACTGTACCTTTGGCGGGAACACCGCAGAATGGGGCGGAGGGATTTTTAATCGTTGGCCTTCCCACCTGAGAATGGCGAACTGCACTTTCACTGGCAATGTAGCATCCAACGGTAACGCTCTGGCATGCGATCCAAGTTTTACGACTCTCCCGGGAAGAATTGAACTAACTAATTGCATTCTGTGGAATGGCGACAACACATTATTCGATCCAAATCCAGACGGTTCAACAATCGCAATTGCTTACTCAGATGTTCAGGGCGGCTGGCTGGGTGAGGGAAATATCGATGTCAATCCGGATTTTGTGCAGGCGGGATACTGGACTCAGCCAAGTCCTCGCCAGCCGAGTGAGCGGAACTGGATCGAGGGTGACTATCATCTGAAATCGGAAGCTGGCAGATGGGATCCGAATAGTCAAAGCTGGGTGGTAGACAATGTAACCAGCTTGTGTATTGATGCAGGGGACCCGAATAGTCCGGTGGCTTTTGAGCCGGATCCGAACGGCAGTAGAATCAATATGGGCGCCTACGGAGGCACGGCTGAGGCCAGCAAGTCACCCAATTACTCATGGTGGTTCGAGACGACGCAGGGGCCGGTTCCAGCCGAAGGGCTCGGAATTATACTGCCGCATGAGCATATCTTTACAGACCTTCGCGGGCCGACCACGCCCGGGTATGGGCAGGCGGACGCGGCGGATGTTGTGCGTGTCATGTCGCCGCTGCTTTCCGATGCCCGCGACAAGGGCGTCGGTGTTTTTATCGAGTGCACCAGTATCGGCGTGGGGCGAAATGTACCCATTATAGCCCAGGTTGCCGAGGCGTCGGGACTGCCCGTGGTGGTGCCGACGGGCGTTTACGGCAGGGCAAATTTTGCGCCGCCGGAGCATCGGAATATGACCGAGGATGAATTGACCACGCTTTTTATCAGCGAGATTCGCGATGGCATCGAGGGTACGGGAATTAAGGCAGGCTTTATCAAGATAGCAACCGACGAAAGCCCAATGAACACTCTGATAGAAAAAATCCTTCGAGCGGCCGGCCGTGCCGCGAGCGAAACCGGTGCCGCGATAGCCAGCCATACGCCGACAGGTAGCAACGCCGTTCGGCAGGTAGATATCCTCGAATCTATCGATCCGGCGATAAGGTTCATCTGGGTGCATGCCCAGAACGAGAGCAATCGAAATATTCACGTTCAGTTAGCTGCCCGCGGGGTGTATATTGAGTTCGATTCCTTAGGCTGGAATCCATCTGATGACTTGACGTACATCACCGCCATTAAAAACCTGCTCGCTGCCGGTCACGGCGACCGAATCCTGCTCTCACACGATGCCGGATGGTACCAGCCCGGCTCGGCCAACGGCGGAACGCAAAAGCCTTTTACCTACCTGATCGACACTTTCATCCCGAAGCTCAGGGACGCCGGCGTGGACGATGCAACCATTCGTATGATTACGCAGACGAATCCGGTCCGCGCTTTTGGCTTTAAGTCCGGCGAATGAGGCTACCTGCCCGACGGCTACGGCGAGTAATCGCTTGAAAGATATGTCTCACATCCCCAGCGCGGTGATCTGGTTGATCAAATTCTGATAGGCGTACACCGTTACGTACAGGCAAAGGATCGTGACAACTATAACGATTACGGTGACAATCGCTTTGGTCATAATTTTGAACCGGGGATTTATCCAGACGAGCGGAAGTGCCATCGGCCCAAGGCACAGCAATGCAAGAACAATGGTTCCGGTTGCCAAATACCACTTTTTCGGTCGAGGTTTTCGTACCTGACGTCCGGTTCCGTCGAGAAACTCGCCGCAGTACCGGCACTTGATTGCTTCGACCTGAATCTGCTCGGCACAAAAAGGACATTTCTTCATATCGGCCGTATCTTCCACGATGGGCTCGTTCTGCTCCAGTAATGCCTGTTCTGCATAATCGTATGCGGTTAAATCTGTTTCCATAATAACAGTTATCGGTTCTTTGGCAAAGCTCCTTTAGGAGCAAACTATGCTTGGGTGCATATATTCCATCGGCTCATTCATTGCCGATGCAGTATAGATGCTTCTCCGATCGGATAAAAATATTCCGCTGCGAGATAGCCGGACTGGCTTTGCATGTTTCATCAAGCTCGTTCTTTGCGAGCACTTTGAATTCGGCTCCCTCTTGTATCACTGTTGTTGTTCCTTGGTCGGAGAGGAAATAGATTTTGCCGTCCGCCCAGACCGGCGAGGCCGAGAATCTGCCGCCCAGCCTTTCTCGCCAGAGAACTTCGCCTGTTGCCGCTTTGAAACACTTTGCCACGGCGGCCTCGGTTACCAGGTACAGGTATGGCTTGACGTAGAGCATTGACGGTATCTTCGGCACGTCCTCGGCCGACTCCCACGCTATGTGTGTTGCGGTGACATCGCCTTTGCCGCCAGTGCGGACAACGCGGATCGCCGAGTCTCCGAATCCGGATGCGGTAAAAATCAAGCCCTCGCCGACAACGACCGAAGGGACGACACCTTCGCCCGGGCTCGATACTGTCCAGATTCTTTCGCCGGTGTCCGGGTCGAAGCCCTGTATTACTTCACCCGCCGAGCTGACGAGCTGGTCTTTGCCGCCGACGCTGAGAATTTGCGGGCTGACGTGAGCGATTTGCGACAGGCCCCGCTTGCCTTCCCAGCGGACCTTGCCTGTATTTTTATCGAGAGCGAGAATCACGGCCTTGTCCCAGGGTTTCTGCCAGCCGAGCTTCGTATCCGGACCGGAGCTGCTCGGATCGAAAGCGACGATCAGAAGCTCTTTGTACAGGATCGGTGAGACTCCCAGGCCATGCTCGCTGAAATACTCGAAGTCGCGGTACACCCATACGGTTTGCCCTTCCATCGAGACTGCCGCGATACTGCCGTCGAAGGCCACGATGTAGACGTTTTTGCCGTCGGTGACCGGCGTGGAGGTTGCGTACGAATTGAGCGCCTGCTTGTGTCCGGGTTTTTGCCGGAGCACCTGCCTGTCCCAGAGGACGGCCCCGGTCTTTCGGTCGAGGCACAGCAGGTGAAAAGACGCGCCTTCGTCGGTGGCCGTGGTCACGAAGATGAGATCGCCGAAGATAATTGGGCTCGACCAGCCGATACCGGCGATTGGTGTCTTCCAGACGATGTTCGAGGTCTCGCTCCACTGCGTGGGCAGGTTTTTCTCGTTCGATATTCCCTGCCTGCCGGGTCCTCGAAAGCCCGGCCAGTTCTCTGCTACGGACGTTTGAGGCCCAACCGCGGAAAACGCCGTTAACCAGCACAGCACCAAAATAGCTGTTCGTTTTATCGTTCTCATTATTCCTGCATACCTCCAAAATACGGCTGCCGTGGCGAGGGCGTCCCGCCCTTGCATAAAATACAAGGCCAGGATGGCCTCGCCACAGACGCCTAAGGTTTTCTATACATTAACATCCTATCGTAAATTCCCACTGATTGCAACTGTACACAACCGATTATGGATTGCAAAATTAAGTTGTGCTGGTACGATATGGGCAATCGTAGTTCCCGGCCATTATGGGTGAATACGAATGGAATGATAGGGCAGCTGGCTTTAAGGAGACCGCCATGAAGACATTGAGAGTGAACGAATATCTATTTGCAACGCTTGGATGCATGCTGTTGCTGTCCGGTTGTGTGGCGGCAGGTCAAACATTGGCTCCGCTTAATGAGAGCGTAAGGATCGTGCCGGAAGAAACTGATGCGGTGCTGGCGAATCCGGGAATGGGTTGGGAGACGTTCGGCCGGACCGCGGATAAGGATAAGAACCTGCCGGACTGGATTCCTTCGACGATCCACTATACCCGCTGGGGCTGGGGGGTATTGGAGCCGGAGCCGGGTAAGATAGATTATGCGTTTCTGGATGGAGTTCTTGACGAGACACGCGCCTCGGGCCAGAAGCTGGCGTTTCGCGTAATGTGCTGTTCGACAAATCGGGGCAGGCCTTATCATCCCGAATGGCTCGCAGACGTCGGCGGCAAAATCCTGACATGCGACTACTCGGGAACCGAAGGGCTGCTCGTGCCGGACCTTGACGATCCGGTTGTGCTCGAAAAACATCTGGACTTCATCAAAAGGCTCGGCGAGAGATACGACGGGCATCCGGACATCGACCACGTGGACCTCGGCACGGTCGGCTGGTGGGGCGAGTGGCACATGAGCGGCTCGAAGACCGGCAAAATGCCGACAATGGCCAATCGCGAAAAAATCATCGACGCCTACTTCGCCGCGTTCCGCAGGACACCGCTGCTCATGCTGATAGGCGGCGGCGAATGTTTGAGCTACGCCGTAAGTTTGGGCGCCGGATGGCGGGCGGACTGCCTCGGTGACATGGGCGGATTCTCGGAGAACTGGTGCCACATGTGCGACGCCTATCCGAAACTGATCCCGGCTGCCGGGGTGCAGGATGCCTGGAAGACGGCGCCGGTCGCCTGGGAGAGCTGCTGGGAGATGCGGCGATGGGTTAAGGAGGACTGGTCGCTGCGATATATTTTCAATTACGCCCTGGCCATGCACGGCTCGTATTTGAATAACAAATTGGCACCGCTGCCGGAGGGCGGGAACGTCCGCGCCGAAATCGAACGTTTTCTCCGCCGGCTCGGCTACCGCCTGGTGCTAAGACAGCTCGAACATCCCGCTCGTGTCGGGGCCGGCGAGCTGCTGACGCTGGCGATGAAATGGCAGAACACCGGCTCGGCTCCGTGCTACAGGCCGTACCGGGTGGCGTACCGCCTGACAAGCGAGACCACCGGCGATAAAGTACTCATAGGGAATGTCACCGTAGAGAAATGGATGCCGGGGCACGTCGAGACCTTTAGCGAGGAATTTATCAAGAACCCGCCGGAGCTTCCGCTGGGACCGCTTATCGATATGACTGAGGAAGTTGTCGTGCCGGCCGATATGCCCGCGGGTCTGTACCGCCTTGCGATTGGCATCGTCGGCGAGCAGACGTGTGGCGAGGGCGTCCCGCCCTCGCGTCCCGCTGGCATCTTGCCGGCGGAAAGGAAACAAGGGCAAGATGCCCTCGCTACACAAGGCCAGGATGGCCTCGCCACTCCTGTTGTGCAGCTTGGCATCAAAGGCAGGACGCAGGACGGATGGTACCTGCTTAGCGAAATCGAAATAACAAAATAGACATACAAGGAGCAATGAAAAATGATGCAGACAAACGAACCAATATCGAGACGTCAGATGATGAAAAAATCGCTCGCCGCAGCGACCATACTAACTTCGGCTTCGGCCGGACGGGCAGTAACAACCGTGAAGAAAACATCGGTTCGGCTGGGCGGACCGACATTCGAAAAATATGAAGATCCCGCCGGCTGGATAGCGGCGTTGAAGAAACTCGGCTACAGCGCTGCCTATTGCCCGGTCGGTGCCGATGCCGGAGACGACGTCGTCAAAGCGTATGAACGGGCGGCCAAAGATGCGAATATCATCATTGCCGAGGTGGGGGCATGGAGCAATCCGATAAGTCCGGATGAGAAAACCCGCAAGGAAGCGCAGGAAAAATGCCGCCGGCAGTTGCACCTTGCGGACCGGATCGGAGCACGGTGCTGCGTGAATATCACCGGTTCGCGAGGCGAACAATGGGACGGGCCGTCGGAGAAGAATTTTACCGAAGAGACTTTCGATATGATCGTCGAGACGACGCGTGCAATTATCGACGATGTCAAGCCGATCAGGACGTATTTCACATTGGAGACGATGCCGTGGGCGTATCCCGATTCGGCCGATTCGTACCTGAGCCTGTTCAAGGCCATCGACCGCAGGCAGTTCGCCGTGCATCTGGATCCGGTGAACATCGTGTGCAGCCCGCAGCGTTATTTCAGCAGCGGCGCTCTGATTCGTGAGTGCTTTGCCAAGCTCGGGCCTTACATCAAAAGCTGTCACGGCAAGGATATTCTTTTGCAGCTCAAGCTGACGACCCATCTCGACGAGGTTCGCCCCGGACTCGGCGGGCTGGATTACGAAACGTTCCTCAAGGAATTGAGCAAGCGCCCCGATGTCCCGCTGATGCTCGAGCACCTGCCGAACGCCGAAGAATATCGCCTGGCCGCCGAGTACGTACGCGGCGTCGGCAAGAAAATCGGAGTGTCTTTTGCTTAAGGAACCGATTAAGATGCCAGTCAGTAAAATTAGATACAGTCGGCTTTGGACGTTTGGGATTTTCGTATGCATGATTCTTGCCGGTAGCGGCGTTCAGCCCGCAGCCGGAAACCAGGGGCGTGCCGTACCGGCCGAACACCCCCGTTTGCTGGGCTCTCGCGAGTATTTGCAGTCGCTGGCGGCGAGCCGGCCCGATGCCTACAAACGCGTCGTAGCCGTGGCACGGCAGCAGAATGCCGACGACCATGCCAAAATGATATCGATGGCGCTGGTCTGTGCAATCGAGAACGACAATCAGCTCGGAAGCGATGCCGTGCAGATGGCGATGAAATATGTCGCAGGACCTATCAGGGAGGGGCACGTTACCTTTGCGCATGACCTGGCGCGTTGCGCGATTGTTTACGATTTGTGTCACGAATACTGGACGCAGCGGCAGCGAGAGCAGTTTCACGAGTACATCAACGCCACCGTTGACGCAAATGTTCGCTCCGAGACTCACGTCTTTCACAATGGCTGGTACGGCTACAAGCACTGGGGTATCGGCCTTGCATGTTACGCGGCGTATTATGAAAATGACCGCGCCGCCGGAATTCTGGAAGAACTCGAAACCGACTGGCGCACGCGGGCGGCTCCGGCGCTCGATCTGGCAGGCGACGGCGGCGGCTGGGCCGAGGGCTACTACATCAATTACTGGCTCTATGAATGGCTTTTCTTCTGCGAGGTTGCTCGGCGATGCGAGGGCATCGACCACTACGCCGAGGCGCCGAAGTTCTTCGAGAATCGTGCTGTGGCCGGCATGTTCGAAGCTTATCCGGGCATAAGCACTTACAATTCTCGAAGATCGATCCCCATGGGCGACGGCGGGGGGCGCGTCTTCGGCGGGGACCGTGACAAGATTCTGTCGTCCCGGCGTATTCTCGTCAGCCGCTATGCCAACGATCCGGATCATCAGGCCGTGCACGCGTTCAACGAGCAGGCGCCGCGTTCGAGTGTGGGCGTCTATGCGTATAAGGATTTCCTCTGGCGCGATACGAACATCAAAGCGGGCAAGCTGGAAGATTTTAAGCTATCCCATATCAGTCCCGGCCCGGGCTACGTTTATGCTCGCAGTTCATGGGATGACGATGCGACGTATTTCTTCTTCAAGTGCGGCGACCGGTTCACCGCTCATCAGCATCTGGACGTGGGACATTTTCTGATTTACAAATACGAGGAACTGGCCGGCGACGGCGGCCATTACGATTCGTTCGGATCGAGCCACGACGTCAACTACCACCTGCGCACAATCGCGCACAGCACAATTTTGCTTTACGACCCGGCGGAGAAATGGCCCGGCATCCGCGCCGGTAATGTCACCGGCAACGACGGCGGCCAGGCTCATAATTGGCCTCACCACAACGGGGCCGTCACCGACCCGGCCCAATGGCACGCCGGACGTGACTTATACGACATCACGGATATTCTCGCCTTCGAAGACCGGGGGGCATATTTATATGTCGCAGGCGACTGCACGCGGGCCTATTCCAGCGACAAAATGGAATCTTTCACCCGGCAGATTGTATTTCTCCGGCCGGACACGTTTGTCATCTTCGACCGGGTCTGCTCCAGGGACGCTGGTTTCAAAAAAACCTGGCTGTTGCAGGCGATGAAGGTCCCCAGCCGCTCAGATAAACATCTGGTCATTACCAATGGCAAAGGCCGGCTGTTTGTCCAGACGCTGCTGCCGGAGCGGCCTCAGGTCAGGCTCGTATCCGGCCCGGAACTTTACAGCTACGGGGGGCGTGACTACCCGCCCTCACGTGATACCGGGCCCGCTCCCGAGTGCCGAATCGAAATCTTGCCTTCCGAGCCGGGAACATGCGATTATTTCCTGCACGTCCTGACGGCCGCCGGCAGTGATGTTATTTCTGTTGAGCAAGCAAAAGTTATTCGTATGGGCCGGGCGCAGGATATTACAGTTTCTGTCAGTACGGCGACAATCAAATTCGACCTGCCGGGTGTCGGAGGCAGTATCGAGCAATCAGGACAACAAAGACAGTTTACGGATACGATTGATATTAGACCTTAAAAAATATTTTGTGCCGGTACAGGAACCACAGCAGCAGCCACTTGATAGCCAGAACACCAACAGGCAGAATCAGCGGCGCGACCAGCCCTGCGTGAGCAACAAAACCCGATAGGAAAAACTCGGTAATTGAACCGAAGTCGACGAATCTTTGCAGGAAGTATATCGTTATGGGATTGACGCCGATCACAACAAAAAATATGGTCCACTTGCGGTATCCCTTGACGTCGATTATCCAATAGAACAAGGCCAGGAGCATCAGGCAGAAGCCGCCGGAGAAAAGAGTGTATGAACTGGTCCAGATAATCTTGATAATCGGAAATACGAATCCCCACAAATAACCGGCTACGACACATGCAAGTCCGGCGATCGCCAGGCCGGCCGCCTTTTTGTTGCCGGGCCGGTTGCTGCGGAGCCAGAGCCCTGCCAGCGAGCCCATCAGGACCGTGCAAATCGCCGGGAGGGTGGAGATGAGGCCTTCATTGTCGCCGAAGCCGTAGTAAAGTTCTCCCGGAAGTAACTGCTGGTCAATAAACGAAGACAGGCAACCCTCGGCCGTCATCACGCCTGCTCCAAAGCCCGGCACGGGAATCAACGCCGCGGCAAGCCAGTAGAGGATAAGGACCGCAGCGATAAATATCGCCTGGGTCCGCCATTTGGTATTGAGGACGATGATAGCGGCGAAAAAGTAACATAGCCCGATCCGCTGCAGCACGCCCATCCAGCGCATTTCAGAGAACTCGAAGTTCTGCAAATTGTTGAATATCAAACCAAGCAATATTAGCACGAAGCTTCGCTTGATGATGTGAAGGTATAGTACTGGCAGACTTTGCCCACGCTCTCGCCGGCGGGAAATCGCAAACGGCAGCACCACCCCCATGATGAACAGGAACAGCGGAAATATCAAATCCTCAAAATGAAAACCCTGCCACTCGACGTGCTCGAGCTGCTTGTGAATTACCTCGGTAACAGGGTGCTTCCATAATTCAAGAAGGCTGCCAAGGGCCGCGCCGCCCCCGATAATCCAGAACATGTCAAATCCACGAAGAGCGTCGATCGAAACTATACGCTCTGACGGTAAAGTTTGCTGCTCGGTGTTGGACACTGCCGGACCCTTTCAATTAGTTGAATAAACCTGGATTTACCTTTCATACCAGCCCAGCTACATCGCGGAGCATGATTTGCAGGAGAATATCACGCTTTTTCCGGTAATTCAAGCTTTCTGTCCGGTTCTCGAAGCTACCCGATAAAATTCATTCAGCGGATCTGATCAATTACGGCAAAAATTTCCATCTATTAAAGCCGGAATATCATTGATTTAAACTGCTGTGTTCTTTAAAATATACCTGTTGCGAGTGTAGACATATAGTTCTGCTGCAATAAGCAAACTCCAGGCACAAAGCAACAGGGAGACGGGGTAAAGAAGAGCTTAGTGAACTGCCCGTGTCTCCCTTTTTTTATGGGCTGATTTGAACAAAATTAAAAAAGCAAAGTAATGGGAGGCCGAAGACGTTGGACGGCAGGTACCATATCCAGGACACGGAACAGGACATATTAAGTCACTCTAAAAGAGCGGACTGGATACATATCCTCAGCTTGGATCCTATCCTTGCAACCGATGTTTACGAAAGGATACATAACGATCCGAGAATGAAAAACTATCGATTGCATAGACCTCAGAAAACAGAGATACGAGATACTGCCGAAGAAATTGAGGCTATGGCACGGGATACGGTATTGTCACGATTGCTTATCATTGACGTGCGCAAAGAAGCGCTGCCCAAACTTCGGACGGCGTATAATAAAATTGTCGGTTATAATCGCAGAGATCTCAACAGATTATGCTTTACAATACTGATAGGCGACGGTCCGTGGAACCTGTTCTGGGCGGGAAAGACATTGGATGTTTTTATTCCTTACCTCTCTGAGCATCGAGTGGATTTTCATCCCGCCGTATTCTTCTACGATCCTTTTCTGCACTATGAAAAGGGCGAGATCGTGCGTGGTGCAATGGATGATAAATTTGTGCTTCCGGACAAAATCCCGGGAAGGTTTGTTCCGTATTTCAAGAAGGACCAGAGCATTAGAGTGGATAAGATAAGGCGCTATTTCAGAGCAATCGGTAAGCCTGATGATATTCGTAAAAAAAGGCTCAAAAGGTTGAGAAACCTTTACAAAAAAAGAATAGCCGAGCAATTCCCCAACCATAAAGATCAATTAAAAGCCTGGCTGTCTAAAAAAGGAATCAGGTTGGCAAGCGAAAAAATGCACCTCTACCCGCTGTTCTTCGAAGACTGGGTGTATGAACTTACGCAAAGAGCAAAACAACGCTGATTTCAATATGCTTCTGGATCTGGTAATTAACAAAAGGCCTATACCGAGGTGATCGATATAGGCCTTGAATTAATGCTAATCTTTATATCCCTTTAAAAAGGCTGTGATTATTCTGCAGCGGCTTCTTTCGGGCGATTCAGCCGGATATCGTCAAAGTACATCTTGCCCGAACCGCCGGGCGTGGCCA
>CAYTNN010000011.1:0-38190 GCA_964439135.1 uncultured Pirellulales bacterium | reverse complement strand
GCCGATACAGCCAGCCGGAACTTGAACAGCGAATAATATTGGACAAGCTGAACGTAAAATTGCCAAAGCAGCCACCGCCAAAGGTGTATAGCCATCAGCTGAATAGTCAGCTTTGTGGTGGAAACTAACCGCTCTGCTGCTATCAAAAGTGCTGTTTTCGGTGCCTAACTGCGAAAGTTGGGTTAAATACAATTGGTATAATACTACACACAACAGTCTATTATCGTTCAAGCAGATTACTTCTGTTTGATCGGTTCATTTGTTAGGATTATGAAAAATCAGGACCCACTCAGCCGCCAAGAGAATTCTCTATGAGTCTATTGGCTTGATCGGTAAACTCCGAATCCATATTATACGGGATGCTACTGGTAAGTGGTATGACTTTTAAGGATGCTCGTAGACAATATAGTTGTAATTCTGCTGGTTCACCTATGATTATGTCTATCCAGTTGTTTCTTAACGGTATAAGAATGAGCACCGGCGTATTCTTGCCAAACATATTAAAAAGAAAGCTGTTCCATAAAAGTATACTTTCGAGCATGGTATCCTGAGATGTGGGTATACGAAGTGAAGTGGACCTCAAGGCCATACTACTGGCATTATTAGTACGATGCCGTCCTACTTCACGTTCGATATGATATAATACACGGAATAAGCCTTCTTGATTTGGCCCCATCTCCGGATGCCGGGCAAGCCTTGCGATAGCATCCGGATACGCAATCACAGGAGATGGCGAGGTCTCATATTGTTGAGCTAATTGTCGAAGCTCCTGCTTAACACTTTGAATAGCCATTCGGACATCAGTTGCGGAAGTAGTCGCAGCACAGGTAGCTTCTACCCTCTCTAATCGAGGCAAAACAATCTCGAAGATCCACTTTATCGGTAATTTACCACATTGAACGCAGACCACAAAAGGATAACTTTTACGGCCTTTGCCATCCTGTGAAGACCACATGCGCCCTACAACCAGGTTTCCATTTATATACCAGAAAAAAACATGCTTGAATTCTTCAATAAGCTGATCCTCTTTGAGCTTATCCCAGCTTCCTGAATCGATGTTGCCGCCAATGCCCTGAATATAAAGTATACGTTTTACCGTAACGAAAACGTCCGTCTCGAAACCTATGTCATCAATATGGTCATCCCAGCCGGGATGTTTACCGAACGCAGCTACAAAGATACCTTCAGAAGGATTATCTTGCCCCTTTGGATTAAAGCGTTTGAAAAACTTTTTAAAAGCAGCGTTCAAAACACATGTCTCCGTACGATTAACGCTTATCTTTCAATGACGGCCATTGATCCGGACCTGGAAAGCTGACCGGATATTTTTCGTCAATGTCCTTAAAGAATTCAAGTTGCAAAAATAACACTCCACCCAGGTCCTTTTCGCTTTTAACTTCAAGCTTAACGTATCCTTCTTTCCTTGCATCATGGTACTGATGAAGCATTCTCAAAGGAGCCCAGGGCTGTGGAAACTCTACACTTGTATGCTTTTCGGTGTCGGAAGGATACTGGTAAAATTCGATTTGCAGAGACGAACCAGGATACTTAAACATCCCAACACTCATATTTTCGCCTGAACGAGTGTTAAATCGTTCACTCTTATAATCTCCCTGGACAAGCCTGAATTCTGTCAGGTAGTCAAGCAGCAGTTTTTCGTTCTGCCGGACAATTTTACGTTGCTCGTTCTGACCCAACAGGGTTATTTTACAATAATACGGATCTTCAGCTTGAGGTAAAGATTTAAATACCTGTTCAATTCCTTCGAACCACTGCTTATAAGGTTCAGGCAGGACCATCCCGCGGAGGCGATTAAATTGCTCATCTATTTTATCTGATCCCGTCTTGGCACCGCCCCCTATCGTTCCCTGAGCAAAGACCTCCTGCAAACGAACGTTATTCAAACATGACCAGGCTTCAATAAGTTCTTTTTGAGTCAAGTTAGTTTTGCTGTCCCGTTCCAAAGGAAACTTGCCTGCAAACTGTGTTCTCAGATTATCAAAGCCTTCTTTACCCTGATTCTGTACATTGCCGGACAGCATGCTTAGCAATTTTATCGTAAATTCAGTCCAATACATATCCGCAAACTCAGCCGGCGACTCGTATGCAAAAGGTGCATAATCCTCAAGGTAATCGGCAGGGGTTATCCTTAATAGCTCCATCCTGCCGGCCGTGAAATTATCACCTAATCCTCTCCAGTTTGTGAGCACCGCCCTGCATTCACTATAGAACTTGTCGTATTTACGGCTGTCTCTGACTTTGTCCAAATTAGCATCAAACAGCTTAACCCTCTGTTCACCTTCCGGAACATACGGCCTTAGAGGTGTAACAGCATTTTCAAGGAGCACGCCAAGACCACCGATCAGCTCATCGAATACATTTCTTACAATCAAGCTCTTAAATTCCTCCGAATCCCGCTCAACGCTCCTTCTAATCACAGATTCAGGCACAGTACCGAGCCAGTATTCGAAATAGAGCTTCGGATATTCGGTATAAAGCTCGTTTGCGTCCATGAATTCTTTTTGAAGGCGTGTCTCTTTAGGTAGACGCTGTAACGTATCTCTCAGAGTCTTCCAGCCGCTAAGAACATTTTCTGCGACTTTCGGATCATAGCTGCGGTTTATCATGTCAGAAGGAATCAGGGCGGGCCAATCCCATTTCCCTTGTTTTGCTACGAAATCCCCAACCTCTTTAATACTCTTGGGAGCCGACTGCAAGCTCGATTCGACAACAGAATACAACCCCCGTTGCCGAGGCAATTCAAGAGCAAGCCCGCAAATGTCGGCGGCTTGCTTAAAACGGTATACGGTGGGGCCGTAGGCTAATAGACCGCTAATGCTATTGCGAGCCTCTTCAACGCCTTTGTTCACTTTTTGGATTGCCAACCGAACCTCATTAAGGGCATAAGGTTTGATTTCCACAAATTGCTCATTGCACTTCGAATACATTTGAAAGCGCACTTCATACAGCCGGTTATCTTCCCGAACCGGAGCATAGAATCTTTCGTCAATCAGTTTCAACTCTTCTGCAAACTTACTATTGACCAATCTACCTGATATTTCACCATAAACTGCTTCAAGCTTTGTACGCGTTCGTCCAAGGAAATTGTTTTTTATCGCCTTGTCCGTCCTGAGTTCGCTAAGCAAGAGTTGATAGTGGTCGTTTACATCCTGGAGCGTTTCCGTGGCAACGGTGGCCCAGAATTTTTCAAGCGATGGAGGATTATTCAGACTTCCGCTAAAAGTCTGGATATTTTGCCTGGCCGCATCCAGACTTTTATAGTGCTTTTCCCAATCGGCCACGAATTTATTCCAACGATCATCTGCATAAGACTTATCCGATTCGGCGCCAAAGCGATCCTGCAGCGCCAAAATATTCTTTTCCGCGGCATCAAATTCTTCGAAAGCACTTCTGAGCTTCTCAATAGTATCAACTTGAGCGAAATTACGGCTGCTCGTACCTACCTGGTTGGAGTCGCTCCAATATGCATTAAAAAGAGTTACGCCACTGTCTATTGCAGTTTCCAGAAAATTAGGATCCGTTTTACTAAACACAGGCGAAAAGGCTTGCCCATAAATGAATTCTATCGGCTGATGAAGTTGTGCCTTGTCTTCATTGTACATTTGGATTCGTTTTGCAGAACCTTCCTCATCTTCCGTATCTTCGTCACTTCTGAAAATATACGCAAACATAGGATCTAAGAAAGCCTGGGTTGAATATTCACCTTTTTTGGCCAGGGGCTTATCTGCTTTTAGCCGGATCAACTGACACAAAGACCTCGTTTCAGGGTTCTCTCGCCTCCATTTGCCGTTCTCTTGATTATCCATTATCTGGCTGGAGGCACCCAGGAATGGGCGAAGGATAGCCGTCTCGTAAATAACTGCCTGAGCCGTCTTTAATTTCTCCGGTGTAATACCCTTGGTAAACTTTGCCGCCGGAGCAAAAATCCAGGGCACTCCTTTTTTCTCCCATTGATCCACTCTATCGGCAAGTCGTGCGGAGAGGCTGGATCGTGTAATATCATCCGGCATTCCGGGCACTCCGGCCCTGCCGATATACCGATAAACTTCCTTGCTTTCACGTTTTATTACTTGCAGTTGGCTTGCCTCTCTTGCACCGCTCGAAGCAAACAGTTTTGCCGGCATTTCAAAATACTCTTTCATATCACCGATAGAGCGACGAAAGAGAAAACCGGCGTAAAAGGTGCAGAAGAGCAGTAAAACGATACTCGCTGCAGCCGAGATCATGACCACGGCCTTGCGGCGAAGATGCTGTTTCTTTGTATTAGTGGCATACGTAACGAGGCCTTTCTCGCGAAAGACCTTTTTAATAAAGAGGTCTCGCAGGAAGTATGCCCTGTCACGTTCCCATACCCTACCGTCCGGGAGGGTATCAACCGAAACCCCAAGCGATTCGGCGAGGTCTTCGTCTAAAGCTGAACCTTCCCGCATAGAAGATGTAAAATAAATGCCCCTGAAAAATAACGGTTTGCCGGACCACTGGCTGCCGACACTAAATATCAATTCCAGATACCGGGCCATTCGCGGCGCTATCTTCGCCAGACTTTGAGGGAAGGCATACAACGTATCTGTTGTACGCATCTTCTCCATACCCGGCTCCTCGGATTCAGATACTATATCCTGCAGAAGTGCAAGTCTGCGCCGGAAAAGACGTTTCTGTATAGTCTTCAAATGCTGCTCGACGAAATCCGGATTGTATGGCTCATCGAGCGGGGCCGGGTTAGACCACCCAAGAATCTGGTGCTGAAGCTGCGGATCATCGAGGTTATCGAAGAAATCACGAAAACCATTGATCAGGTCGCTCTTTGTGACGACCACAAATACGGGAAAACGGACGTCCAGAACTCGCTGGATGGCGTCAAACTGCCGTGCAATTTTGGAGGCCTTCTGCTCGATCTCATCGGCGGTATCCTTGATGAGGCTATCAGCGGGTATTACGAGAAACACGCCGTTAACCGGGCAACGCGGTCGATACCTCTTAAGAAGCTTTAGGAATTCTTTCCATTCACCTGAACCGCCCGTTTCGACTTCTTCAAACATCAGTCGCCCGGCCGTATCGAGAATAACGGCATGATCCGTAAACCACCAGTTCATGTTAAGGGTACCGCCAGCCCCTTGAAACTGGTCCTGCAGGCCCGACGGGAAACCAACATTACAGTGACGCACGGCCTCTGTCTTGCCCGATCCAGGCTCACCCACAATCATATACCAGGGAAAGTTGTAGAGGCTTTTGCCGGCAGCTTGAAACTTCGTGATCCCCTCTTCGAATTTCTTTCTCAGCTCGTCCAGCCGAGCAAGGTGTGCTGCCTCGCTGATTCCCTGCGGTGCAGCCGAAGCATTCTCGATAACGCCATGTTCCATCGGAGCGGCTTTACGCTTCTTGAGCCACTTCAGGAGACGCCAGTAGAGTAGAAGAATCAGGGCAACAACGGCAAGTCCGATGAATATAATCCATAGCACCCTCGAGGGCACTAAAAACATCATCGCCCCCAAAATGCTGCCGCCTGCAATGACGGAAAGCCCAATCTTGAAAGGCGTTGGAAGATTCTTGTAAACTGAAATTCCAGGCACCATATTATTTACATATCCTCCAAACTAATTGGTATTAGTATTCGTCGGCTCAATAACAGAAGGCAATTTCTCCTGTCCTATAATCGTATCAAGGGACTTGCCCAGATCGTCAGAGGTCCATTTGAACAAACAAAAATACGCAACGGCCCAGATTACAATCAGAGCTATCAATGTTATCCCGATACCTACCAACTTTGCGCTCGGCGGCTCAACAAAATCACGCGTATCAACGTTTTCGTAAGCCTCCGGGCAAATGAAAGCCTTTTCATCGGCGTCCATCATGCCCGAAATACGAGCCGAGATTTTCGACATTATCCGCTGAATACTATCCGGCTGGCCCGTGTATACACCTGTAAATCCCAATCCCAAACACGTGTAAAATATTACCAGTCTTTGAGTCGCAGCGTCACTTCTTTCTGCCAACTCCACGTCCAGCAAATCGAAGAATTTCTCATCGCCCGCGAGTTCATTCCGCTCACGACCCAATTCGTACCAGTCAGGAGCAAAGCTCAGGCTGCTCTCTTTAATCATAAAGTCTATACAGAAAATAAGGGGCAATTCAACTTTTTCGAATTGAACAGTCAAATCGGCGCTGGTAGAAGCGTTTGCCTTTATCTCGCTGAATATTCTTTTAATGTCGTTTCGCACCTGATCCATTTCCATGGTGCAATCCATTCGCGATGATCGGCGTATTCGACACACATATTGGAAGAGCGGCTCACACAATTCAAGCAGAGTCATTTACTGTGCCTCCGTATCAGGAACGGTCATATATAGTGTTATTTCAAAGTCAGTAGTCTCAACACCAGGCCACCGCACAGCGATCGTCTTCTCCTGCTGTATTCTCTCCCAGAGCCGGGCGCTTTCGCCGCGCATTACACGAAAATAATGAAGGCCTACCTGGGCCGGCAGTTCAACCGGAGGATACAATTCCTGGGCAAGCTGCACGCCGAAGATTCGCTGATTTGCAAGACTTTGCGGCATCATTTTGAATTTGTCACGATCTAAAACAAGTTTAGCCAATTCCGAAGGATCCTGCTTCGTCTTGATAGCAAGAAAATATTCATTGGGTAACGATAACGCTTCATCTGTGAGTGTAGCGGCAAAGATTTTCTGCTCATGGTCTATAGTAAACGGTATCTTGAGATACCTGGCCCTTATAACGCCTTTGAGCAATCCACGAATGCGATTCGAAAGCTCGTTGAAAGCAACTGCCAGATTGTCATGATCGTACCCAACGACTTCATACTGGTCACGGTCAGGGCGTAAGGCGGCAAGTTCAGCAAGTAGCTGCCTCAGCATTAAATACATCTGGAAAGGTGCAACTCTGCTGGAGATACTAACAAGAGAACCAAGCTGAGAACTGAAGCGATTAAGCGTTCTGAGACGAAGCATTTGTTCGAATTGAACACCTCGCATATTCTCAACACTAAAGCCCCCACGGTTAATTTGGACGACCAGTTCATTCCGACTGGCCATGACCTGGCTGGTTAAATCGTGAAGCAGATCTCTAAGTACGGATGAGCCGCCAACCACAAAACATGGGGGTATGTATGTCGGATCTCGCCGAGGCAACCCAATATCCTCGCCTGCGGCACGGGTGATTTTCAGCAAAGGCAATACTTCGAGGTCTGAGGGGTCGTCATTTTCAAGCAACAGCCTGGCGTTTATCTGACGGAGCTGGACCGGCTGCGGATTTTCACCTGTATTTTCGTCCGTTTTTTCAATCTCAGTAACTATATATGTGCGCTTGGCACGCCAATCCTGATCATCCCCCTTTTCAATAACATTGCCACGTGAAGCGTACCATACCGGCACGCCAATACTTATAGTCAATGCTCCACTCGTAGACGCAAATGCCTGTTTTATGTCAAGCGAGGGGAGATTCGTATTGTCAGGAACGTTCACTTCCAGCCCGCTCGGCATTATAATTCGGAGCCGATCGAAGGAAACTCTCATATTTTCCAGTTGATCATCAGATATTTTCGCCTCCATCAGACCATAGGGATAGCTCCAAAACATACGAGACTGCCTTGTGAACTTCTCGATAATATTTCTTTGCATGATCTGAAGGTGATGAGGCTGAAGAAAGAGACCCTCACACCAATGAATTTCGCCTTCTATAGCCATACGGTACTCCCCTGTATTGACGTCACGGCCCCATTCCTTTCGTCAAAGATTCCACGTAATCGACGATGGCCTTTCTTATTTCCATTTCGATGGAGTCTTCATTTAACGTCTCGGCCAGTTCTTTATATTTTTTCCAGCATTTCACATCATGGCTGACAAAAACGCTTCCGGGTTCCATTTTCACCAAAGCTTCAATCTCTAACGGTGAAAACCTAGCGAGATGACGTTTCGCAAACTGGCCACCTGCGCGGCTAACCGCACTGGTCATTGCCGCAATAAGTCGCTGCAACACTTTGAGATCATCATCAACCTGATTAACAGAGACCTCGGCGTCGCTACTTAAAAACTGCCCTATTTTTTTCGTTAGAGCACCCTGCGGACGAACAGTAGACCGCGGTGACAATTGACGCCAAGTGTTCCATACCAATGGTTCAAGCTTCAAAACAAAATCAATAAGTGTCGCATTGAGCTCGGAGATCTGGTCGGCACTAATACTGCATTCATCGGCGACCTTAAATTTTTGCTTCAGTTTTTGATCCAATTCTATGGAATTGTCCTGCCGGGCTTTTGGTCTCAATCCAGCCTCTCGCAGGCTTCTATCGACAAAATCCTTTTGGTCGTCTGAAAGTGTCGGGGCTATTTCCAGGAGACTTCGAACTAAAAATTCGACATTTTTAAGCTCTGACTCATCAACCGCCGGAGGGCTTTCGACGGTCGTTTCTGTCGATATAGCCTGAGTAATAAAACTGCCGACAGGAAACTTCTCTAATAATCTGCCCAGGAATTCATTACGCTCATCAGGCAAAACGCTCTTCAACGCCTTTTCAATCTCCTCACTGAGATAGGCTGTTCTCGTCTGTTCACTCTCATCTGCAAAGTCAACTTGTATCAGACGAAGCCGATTTGCAGCCTCAAGTACGTGACTCTCCATCTTTTTCTTATCGTTTGCAAGCACGGTTCCCCTATAATCTTGAATTAAATAGTGTCATCCGTAAAATATTATTCTCGACATTCTCTCTTTTCTTGTCAACTTAAATATGATTAGAAATTACGTTTGGCTCGATAACCTATTGTTTATTCAAGCCAGAATAACTATTTTTATACATACTTAGAAAAACAAGAAATAGAATCTTAAGAAAGCTAAATTAACAACTAAGTGTTTATAAATTAATAAGAGCTTATATTAAGAAAATAATTACATTAAAAAGTGGCCGCTGGTGGCCAGCTTGAATTTCCAAAACAAGCTATGTATCCAATGACCTCAGCACAAGATTATCGGCGTTCTTCCGAAACTTCCTGGAGCCGAGCCAACTCGACCATCCCAACTTTCCCATTTTACCCAGACATAACCTCGGAATCCTGGAAGCATTTAATATCAACTGAATCTCCCACAAATATTCATCTCCTACATAATTCTTGACCCAGGCGATAAGACGTCGAATACTATCGCTTCCCGGTAAAAAAGCCTGGTATCTGGGCAAATCCATAGGCCCAAGTTTAATCCTGAATTTCTGCTGGCACTCCCAAAAACGGCTTCCTACAATCAACGTCGAAGCCAATTTTGCGTTTTCGCAAGATGATCCCAATTGGCAAAGATAGTTTTTCGGAAGATTTATCCACTGCCCGACAAATTGCTGTATGTCCACGGTAACTTCAAAATAGTCCTCTAAAATCTCCTTCAATCCCTCAACATTCCTGGTTTGGCAAACAAGACGTCCGGAATAATGCAGCTTTGCGACATCGGGCAAGGCGTCTCTGTTACGAAAAGAATCATCACCAATTCCAAACAAACTGCCGATGTAAACCGCAAAACGGTCCTCATCTTTGCGATCATAGCTAACGCATTGCTGGTTACATGCCCAGGCGCGATAGAAGAGCGATATCATTCGGTGATGAAAAATATCAAGAAAAACAGCAAGCGTTTTGTCTTTGTGATTTTGCAGCCGGTCATAAATATATTCAGTTATTACCAGCGGCATCGGACCACCCTGACCAAGAAGCCCAAAAAAATTTACTGTCATTTTAGCAGGATCTTCATCGGTAGCTTCACAATATGCTGAAATTGTCGAAGGTGCAAAAGCTAAAGAGACATTTTGGCAAAACCTGACCGGATCATTTTGTGGTCGACGTGAATGCCCAATCCGCGGCAGGTCGGAGTTGATACACTCAAGCCGCCTGACAGCCTGGAAAAAATCAAAATCATACGGCCTGTTCCGTAAATCTGCGTCTAAAGAATCGACCGCAGTCCGTTCCTCATCGTCCATCGAACAATTTCTCCTCGCTCGAGCGTTCTAACTACTGTTTCTGTAAACGAATTAATCGAAACATATCTGGCAAAAAACTGTTCGAGAACAGCCCCAAGCAGAAAAACACCAGTCCCTTCAAATGCCGCCTCTTCAAGAGTTACAGTTACCTCTAAACCACGCGCAAATGCAATAGATCCCGATGTTGAGATTCTGCGCGTGATTGGCCTGGAGCTTATGGATTTAAGGCCGTCAATTTGCTTGCTGATTTGCAACTCGCCCATGTCACTATAAAGTCTTAAAATATCGCGAAGTGCCGATGAACCCTCACGTTCACTCGTATCGGTTAGCGAAAGATAATTTAGCGACAGGTGATTTATAATGCGCCATGCAAATTCACCTTCAGCGTGAGAAGGCTTGGGCGAAGTTGGAGATCCGATGCATCGGATCGATGTGCAAGGTACCGTTTTCTCCATCGTGAAATCGGAAGATCCAATTCCTATTGGTACATGCAAAGGCAAATCACGGTTGGTGCAAAGAGCTTCGACACCCAACTGTTTCACGTCAGCACTGAACGGGGCGGCATGGGGATCGACAAGAGAAATATAGACTTCGCTACCCGTGTAACTGCGTGACCTTCGAGCCTTCAAGCCTGCATTTCGAGTCTTCGGCATTGGGACGCGGTTTATTACGTAATAGCCGCTCGCCTCGCTGTTCCCGAAATCTTTTGCAAGATAAAATGGCAGAAATTCCTCCAACTGGTCTGACCTGACGCCATAGCCAATTACCTTCGTAAGCTTATAAACCTCAAAGTCGTGCGCTCTGGTCCTGTCCGGCACAACATGAAATTCGAAAAATTTGTCCGAAACGGGTATCCTGTCCAACCGCTTTTCGAAGAGGTTTATAGCGGGAGCACAGAATAGTCCTAAATTATCAGCATTAATTGTGCCCTCAAGTTCGATTTTGGGCTCCCGGAACAGAACAATGATATCCAACAGATTGTCATTACAACTTCTGATTGCATCGCCCAAACTGTTTAGTTCCACGTACATAAATCGCTGAGGAAACGCAAAATACTCGTGCAAAAGCCGATATCCCTGAAAAGACATGGCATCGTATGGCAGGAGTTTTTGTTTGTTGTCGAAACCCACCCGCCTGATGCAAGAAGCATCAATGATCTTTTGCCATCCTATGGGTCTGGTCGCCGGCTGTACTACTATCGCAGCAGCATTTGCAAAAAACTGCTCATACAAATGCATTGGGGTTTCGCCGACTCCCATTAAATGTAGATTGAGCGAATCTAATTTCAACTCACTGAAACGAAGTCCGGCCGTCGTTTGGATACGCAATCTGATCCCAGCTTTGACATTAGGTATATTGGGAATCTCAAGAGAGGCCAACTCACGAGTATAGTAATCCGCCTGATTCAATTTAATCGGCCAAAGTGTAACGTCATGGGCGGTACGATACTCACATCTGGTTTGTTCCGACTTGCCCAGCATACTATTCATCGAGGAATCCCGTGGAATTACAAAGCCTTCAGCAAGACCTTTCTCATCCATTTCCGGATTGAACTGAACAGTACACATAGACGGCGTAGGCGCCAGATAGTGAGGGTAAATCGTCTCGACCAAAGACTGGCTGAATCTGGGAAATTCCGCGTTTAGCTTGAGTTGAACTCTCGCAGCGAGAAAAGCAAATCCTTCAAGCAGTCGCTCGACGAAGGGATCCTGACATGGCTGGAATTCATCCAGACCGCCAAGGCGTCCCGCTATCTTAGGAAACTCCTTTGCAAATTCAGCCCCCGTTGCCCGAAGATGTGCCAGCTCACGATTGTACAAATCCAGCAATCGCCTATCCATTCAGCTCGCCTTTCAATTTGTAATGGCCGGTTTCCAAATCGACTTCGGTTTTAACAAAAAGACGGTCCGGTAACGGTTGCGCCCAAAGTTCCGCTTCAATTTCGAATGAGATACTACGGATGTACTCCGAATCCAACGGAGAGACCATACGAACGGATAATGATCTCTGCGCGATTCTCGGCTCGAAACAAATGATGGCTTCCTTGACCTGTGATTCAATTTCAGTCGGCTTGGTATTTAATATGGGCGTACCACATATGTCGAGTATGCCGAAGTTCAGTACAGACCGCGCTGCGTCGCTAAACTCATATATGTTGTCGTGCAATGGGTGCCTCTTCGAATTCAAAATCATCTCCAGGTCGCGAAGCACCGCATTTTTGTATCTTTGCAGTGACACTATTCGTCGGTCCCGGCTCTCCCTGCTCACATCAGGCTCATCATCGGTGAGGCGGTCAAGCAGGCATGGTTGCAGACGATCCATCGGCGTAAGTTCAGCCATTATTCATCCCATCTTGTCAGTCTGATTAAGAGTGATCCAAATCTATTTGTCGTATCTGGAGCAGCGGGAAGTCATCCTCGTCGGTGGCAAACATGCGTTGTCCCAAACCAAGGTACACATCTCCGGGTTGTTCAATCCAATCGGTTTTGCGTGCGAGCCGAATAGCATTATCTTCGCTGGCTTCCGAGCCTGGATATCGCGTTGGCATCAGGCCAGTCGCTTCACCACTGTTGACCCAGGTAAACTGGGCAGGAATCCAGACTGTATCTCGCAGGTCGGTGGGCTCCTCAATTCGGATACTTTTTATGGCTGTAAACGGCACCCAGTAGTATTTGCCGTCAATAATGGCCTCCAGCACCGGACCAAACCTGGAATCGGCGTCTGATATCCATTGAAAAGGCCGACCATCGATAGATCCAGGAACGGCCGGAGCCGCCTCATACGCACGATCTCGCAGGCTCTGAGACGCTTCGTATTTTCCTTCCGCTATCATTTGGTTGGCCTGGACCAGCCATGCAATCCACTCGTCCGGCTCACCGAAAACAAGCGGCGAGCGTTTACCGGCGAATATCTCAGCCCGGAACGCTTCGCAACTGATCGCCGTTCGGCAGACTTGAGCCATGAGTAAATTCAAGGCGTCAAGTTCTGCCGCTACGTTTAACTGGGTCAGAGCCCGCTGCCAATCTCCAAAAACAGCCAGCAGTTGGAAAAGGAAAACACGAAGCTTGGCATCCGTAGGATCGCTGCGAATCTCATCTTCCAGGGCGGCCAATGCCTCATTGAGCTGGCCGGCCCGCAAAAACTCTTCCGTTTGCATAACGATAAACCTCCGTCACGGGCATTAGACACTCCTGCCGCGCAATATTAAAGCACAGAAAGCCGGCACACGGTAACTGGATGCCTGTTTGCTGATTACTAACCGCCCTTATTGTCAATCAGGCTCCAGAATTTCTCAACGTTACCCTTAACTTCGCCCGTCTTGTGGTCCGTCTGGAGATAGTTCCACGTTAACTTGCCATAGTTGAAGGTCACCGATTCGGTAGGCAGGCCGCCCCCACCGCCGCCGACACTGACTGAAGTGATTATCACATCCTCCATTTTATATTCCATGTATTTTTCCTTGTTGCCGGTGGCACGGCAGAGTTCGATCACCACTTTCGGGATGTGCTTGCCCTGGCAGCAGTACAGATTAAGCGTGGGAGAAGCCTTATCCATCCCCTTAACAATGGAGATGTCCTGGTGGCTACATCGCCCCCCGGTTGCCGCTCCACCCGTGCTTCGTTCACCTGCGGCCATCTGAGCAACACCGGAAGAGTACGACATCAACTCAATCCAGTCCTTATGCTTATCATCAGTGCTTTCCCCCGGGATTCCATCGATTTTTAGAAAACAATCACCTGCCATTTTGTCAACTCCTTATATATAAAATGCTTGTCAAAGTTTCAGCGCTCAACTTATCAATAAAAAACCATGTTAAGCGTATTGAAGATCAAATCAGACTCTACTCATTAACCGCCCTTCTTGACCGATGGCAGCTTCGAAACCAGCCGTAGCGAAACGGACAGACCTTCGAGCTGGTAATGGGGTCTCAGGAAGAACTTTGCAGAGTAATACCCGGGATCTCCTTCAACCTCGTCCACAACAACTTCCGCCGCCGCTAGGGGGTACTTGGCCTTAACTTCTTCCGAAGCACCGGGATCGCTTGTGACATATTGCGTGATCCACTGATTGAGCCATTTCGCCATATCATCGCGCTCTTTGAAAGAACCGATCTTATCACGGACGATGCACTTAAGAAAATGAGCGAACCGGCAAGTCGCAAACAGGTAAGGCAACCTTGCGGCCAGCTTGGCATTGGCCGTTGCATCGGCATCTTCATATTCGGTCGGTTTTTGTAGTGACTGGGCACCTATAAAACATGCGTAATCCTCGTTCTTCCAGTGTGATAAAGGCATCATGCCGTTCTTGGCCAGCTCCGCTTCCCTCCTGTCGGTGATTCCAATCTCTGTTGGGCACTTCATATCCACACCACCGTCATCAGTTGGGAAGGTATGACAGGGCAGTCCTTCGACCATACCGCCGCTTTCCACGCCTCGAATACGTGCACACCAGCCAAACTCCTTGAAAGAACGGTTGATGTTAGTACCCATAGCATAAGCGGAGTTCACCCAGAGATACTTGGAGTGGTCGCCGGCGGAACTTTCCTCTTCGAAATCAAACTCTTCGCAAGGACTTGTTTTGGACCCGTAGGGCAATCTGCCGAGAAATCGAGGCATTGTCAAAGCGATATACCTGGAATCATCGGACTCTCGCAGGGACCTCCAGGGGGCGTAGTCCGCTGTCTGGAAGATTTTCGTCAGGTCGCGGGGGTTGCTCAACTCATTCCAGGAATCCATGTTCATCAGTGTCGGCGCAGCGGCAGAGATAAAAGGTGTGTGTGCAGCGGCTGCGATCTGGGCTACACCGTTGAGTATCTCAACGTCCGGCGGACTATGATCAAAATGATAGTCACCGATTAGACACCCGTAAGGTTCGCCGCCCGGTGAGCCATATTCTTCTTCGTAAAGCTTCTTGAAAAGCGGGCTTTGATCCCAGGCCGTACCTTTGTACTTCTTGAGCGTCTTGGCCAAATCCTTCTTAGGGAGGTTAAGCACGCGTATCTTCAGCGTCTCGTCCGTTTCCGTGTTATTCACAAGGTGAGAAAGCCCACGCCAGGCACTCTCGATCTTCTGGAAGTCCTCGTGGTGCATAATCTGATTGATCTGCTCGGACAGCTTGCGGTCTATCTCGGCTATAATGGACTCGATTGTCCTGACCGAATCGTCAGTAATGAGAGCTGTATCCGACAATGCTTGTTCGGCCAACGTTCGCACCGCCGAATTGATAGCCTCCTTGGCATGGTCTGACTTCGGTTTGAATTCTTTCTTGAGAAGACTATCGAACTCACTCGGCTCTATCGCTACAGTCTCTGCTGCCTGCGATTCTTGTTGATCTTTCATTTCTTCTGCCATGGGATTATTCCTCCTTGCCACTCTCGGTAGATTCAGCTTCAGGTTTCGGCGTCGAAGTCAGGGCGTTTAGCAGGGCCTTATCCTTCAGGGCTTTTGCTAACAGCTCTTCGGCACCACTCTTACCATCCATGTATGACAGCAGATTGGACAATTCCGTTCTGGCCTTCAACAATTTATTCAGGGCATCTACCTTTTGTGCCACTGCTGCCGGCGAGAAATCATCCATACTCTCGAAAGTAATATCTACGCTCATATTACCTTCGCCGGTTAGTGTATTCGGCACCTGGAAGGCTACTCGCGGTTTCATTGCCTTGAGTCGCTCGTCGAAATTATCGACATCTATCTCAAGGAACTTTCGATCGGCGACGCCGGGAGGGGCCTCTGCCGGTTTGCCCGATAAGTCAGCCATTACCCCCATTACAAACGGCAAATTGATCTTTTTCTCAGCGCCATAAAGCTCCAGATCATATTCCACCTGGACTCGCGGCGCTCGATTGCGGCCTATGAATTTTTGACTACTTTTCTTCTTTGCCATGCTCAGTCCTTTCTTAATAACAACGAACGCCGAAAAATATCGGTATTCTCAAACCCCCTGTCAAATATTTAGTTGACCTGTCTAACTACTCTCTTCGCTCTCGGAATCGCTACTGCCGGCTCCACCTATCAACTGCACACGACTCATAGCATCCGGGCAGATATCAGCAATAACATCTGTAAAGTTCTTTGAAACAAGCCTTTGCGCTCTGCGTAAAAGCATCGGAACCGGACTTGATGGTTCATTGCGATCGAAATACTGGCAGACCTTCTCGATAGCTAAAAGGGCTTCTTTGGGGGACCGAATCTCTCCTGCAAGAGATATTCCGCCTTGTTTGGCTTCGCCGCCGGCCGCAGCATCCGCCGGAGCACTCTCTTCTGAAGCCTCGCCGTAACCGCGTTTTGCCAGATACCCCTGAATGCACTTGTGGATATTTCCCAGAATCGACTGGAAATCACTGAGATCGGGCGTCTGCCCTTGAGCAGCATTTTTTGAGAAGACCGTAGTGATAGTAGCCAAATGTTCGATAGCTTCTTCTGTGATCTGGGATGCCGCCAGCAGCTCGTCGGTTGCCGAATCCTGAAAAGCCGCATCAATTACCGACATGTTGGGGCTGGCGGTTCCCCCGCCACCCGGCGCCGAAGTCTCTCCTTTGGCGACCTGGATGTCTCTGAGGTTGAACCGGCCCATCTGAGGTGAATTACACAGAGGTACTTCAGCGAGCCGTTGCTTGAATTTCATCGGATCCCGAACGCTCACCGTCTCCGGAGACAGCGATTGAAGAATATTAATCCGTTCTAACGGGTCGTTGTTATCTTCAGGATCGAGTTTGGGGTAAAGATGCTCCCAAAAGCGATCCAGCAGTCCAAGTAGTAAAGCCAGCCCATCTCGCAGGCCGGCAAGGCCATCCATTTTCAAAGAGGCAAGTACAAGATACATTGCAACTCTGAGGTCTTTGGAACGTTGCAAAAGCTCCAGACTTTTCTCGCGAATTTCCCGCCAGTTGGGTTCCTCTGCCGCTTCCTCCACGCCCTCTACTACGCCGCCCCCTGCTTTGGATCGCAACATGTCCTCCAGGGCAAGGAAAGATGCGTCATATGAAAGATCTTCGCCGCAAGGCGATTCCGGGCTTACTTCGGAAAGCAGGCTTTCAATATCAATTGCCATGGCACATCCCGTCAAACCATTATCTTAAAGGGTTCGCCTTTGGTCTAAAGCGATAATACGTAGGGGCAACCCCATGTGGTTGCCCAGGGCAGGCATGCGGGCCTTCCCCTACATCCCAAAAACCGGATACACATCAAGTCCGCCATCATTCTCTTACGATACATTCCAAATAAGCTGAAAGCTATAAGACATAGCTCAACGGCGTCTTTTCTCCGGCGAACAGTAAGAAAGACCGAAAATCATGCTGGCCACACCACTTCACTTGCGTATTGCCTAAGCCTCTCTTACAATTTAGGCGCAATTCTATGCAAATCGGAATATTATGTCAAGTTCCTTAAAAAAAATATAAATAAAAAATTCCGGCTGTCTGTAAAAATTTCGAAGGCTCCATCCAATGCCCCGCACAATTGGGGCAAGTGTTTCCGTCAGGACAAAACCGCAGCCGACGCCGGCCTTAGCCCTCCATTGAAATTACCTAATCCAGGCAAATGGGAGCAAATAGTAAAGGAAATAAACCGGAATTTTGCAAAATTCATCTTGACTTTGCCCGGCACTGGACCAGAATGGAGGATATGCTGGCTTAAGAGTGTCACTTGAGGACATCCAGGTGAGAAATCTTGATCGACATCAGGCGGATAAACTAACTCTCACAAAGCCTGTTTAAAGCGGCATAGTGCCGGATTTACATAGCAAGCGTGCCCGAGAACCTCGGGCAGATCAAGATATACGGTTAGAATAATTTAAGAAAGAAGGCGGCCCTGGCAATCCGCTGAGCGAGTCATCAGGAAGGATAAGTGACTGTCACCAACTTTATGGTTTTAAGAGGTTAAGCGATGAGCGAAACATGGGATCTTAACTCGAATTGTTACGGATACGCTGTCAAAATCAAAGGGTGTGGACTTGCCCGCCCGGGCGGTGTAACAAGGCTAGCGCATGAGACGGATGCCCAATACGCGGAACGCTTGAAACAGGGGGTCTTGGCTGACGGCGGGGATCGGGTTAGCGAGAATGCGGTGATGTGGCCTGCTATACCCAACAATGCAAGTGGAAACCGTTCTCTGGTAGTGATGATTGTAGGTAAAAATGGCTTTCATTTCCTTCGCAGAGAGCGCACACGGATAAAGGGTCCGAAGAGATGGAAATGGAAGCAGGGGTGCCTGGATAACAAAGTAGTGACGAAGGTGGATGATGTTCATGGCACTAAGACCGAGATTACTAATACGAACCTTGTGCAGTTCATTAATAGTCCGGCTTTATTTACCCTTTCCAACGGCATGCCTAACCCCAAGGTGGCGGTGTACTTCTTCGATGTAAATTCTTGGGGATTCAAGTCTGGTAGCATCTGAGTATAATCGAAGGAAAATATTGGAATATGACCCCGGCATTGAAAATAGTTGCACGCAATGAGGTCACATCGAAAATAGACAGTCAACTCTCTTCCGTTGACATGCGGCACCGGCTGGCCATTTGTGGATAAGTAAATCATCCGTGGGTCCTCATCTTAGCATGACATAGCAAAAAACATAGCATCAGCCCCATCCGTGGACACATCGCAAAATGTAGTCACAGTGGCTGATATGTCACACATCCCTTAAAACTCCCTGCTGAAGAAGTCACCGGGCAGAAAACCGAATTTCACGAGATTCATCTTGACTTTGTCACGCACCTGAGTAGAATTGAATTTGTGCCGGTCGGACACAACACGGCAGGCGGCTCATACCAGTACATTGTCGAGATAGGCAGTTCGGGAGGATGGCCTACGAATCTTCTGGTCGCAGGAAACAGTCTGAACTTTGGTGCTCTGGCCATGATGCAAGCGGGTGCAAGTCGCATTTGATGTGTTCTGAAACAGGTATAGTAACAACACTTCCAACATCTTATTCAGAGAAATCAGAAAAAAGTTGACACAACGCAGCATTTAGTTGAGAATTTCAGCGAAAATCACGGGTAATACTCGTGGGAAAGAAATTCCGGCGGATTCAGCGCCTTATATCGATGGATCGGACCTTTGAACGGCTCTCGCTGGAACATGTTTATTCCCACGACCAATTTAAGTCAAGACGAAAGGACTTAACTATGGCTGAAATAAGTCGCACATCCCTGTTCGGAAAGCTCAATAGTATAGGCTACAAAGCTATTGAGGGCGCTACAATATTCTGCAAGCTGAGAGGCAATCCTTACGTAGAGCTTGTACACTGGCTGCACCAGATCTTGAAGATGCCCGACTCAGACCTCCACCGCATCATAAAGCACTTCGATGTAGATCCTTCGCGACTCGTTGCCGATATGACAGCGGAACTTGATCGGCTGCCCCGAGGCTCTACAAGCATTTCTGACTTGTCTTCCCACCTTGAAGATTCTGTCGAGCGAGGCTGGGTTTACGGCAGCCTATTATTCGGTGAGTCGCAGATTCGCACAGGCCACCTGATCGTCGGCATGCTTAAGACAAGCGGGCTCAAGAATGTTCTTATGAGGATTTCGAATGAGTTCGGCAAAATCAAGCTGGAAGAGTTGACGGATAATTTTGCGAAAATCGTGAGCGGCTCGCCTGAGGAAACCCTCACAGCAACCGACGGCAGCACACTGCGCGGAGAGGCCGAAGCCGGCGGTGACGCCGGAGAAATGGCACCGGCGGCAATGGGAAAGGCCGAAGCGCTTGCCAAGTTTTCGGTAGACCTCACGGAAAAAGCCCGGAGCGGGGAAATGGATCCGATAGTGGGACGTGACGTGGAAGTCCGGCAGATAATCGATATTCTTATGCGACGCCGGCAGAACAATCCCATTTTGACTGGAGAAGCGGGTGTCGGCAAGACGGCGGTCGTCGAAGGCTTCGCTCAGCGAATCGCAGAAGGAGACGTACCGCCTTCGCTCAAGGACGTGGCCGTTCGTGTGCTGGACGTAGGCCTGCTGCAGGCGGGTGCGAGCATGAAAGGCGAATTTGAGAACCGCCTGCGTCAGGTCATCGAAGAGGTTCAAAGCTCGCCACAGCCGATTATTCTGTTCATCGACGAAGCGCATACTCTCGTAGGAGCCGGAGGTGCCGCCGGTACGGGTGACGCAGCCAACCTGCTCAAGCCGGCCCTGGCCCGGGGTACCTTGCGAACAATTGCAGCCACCACATGGGCTGAATATAAGAAATATATTGAAAAAGATCCGGCACTGACCCGCAGATTTCAGGTGGTAAAGATTGAAGAGCCGGAAGAGGAAAAGGCGTTACTCATGATGCGATCACTGGCTTCGAATCTGGAGAAGCACCACCGTGTTCAGATTCTGGATGAGGCCCTTGATGCGGCGGTTCGTTTGTCACACCGGTATATCCCTGAGCGTCAACTGCCGGACAAGGCAGTCAGTCTGATCGATACGGCGTGCGCAAGAGTGGCCGTCAGCCAGCATGCGGTGCCCCCCGAGCTGGAGGACTGCCGCCGGCGAATTCAAGCCCTGGAAACGGAACTGGAGATTATAGGAAGAGAAACTGTCACCGGCGTGGATCACAAGAACCGCGAATCGGAGATTTCTGAGAAACTCGAAGCGGAACGCAAGAGGTTAGCTGAGATAGAAGAACGCTGGTCGAAAGAAAAGGTGCTGGTCGATTCCATACTGGAGATTCGCGCCAAACTGCGGGAATCCGGAGAAGGGACGATTGAGCAGGCCCCGACAGCGGAAGAAGGGACTCCCGAAACTGAGACAAAAACCGGTGAAGCACCCGAAACGGCTGCAAGCAATGCCGGCGAGGCTGCCGCGGAAGCACCAGAGGCCGCAGTAACCTTCGACAGGGAGGAATCACTCAAGCAACTCAAAACGCTGCAGGAGCAGCTCAGCGATTTACAGGGCGAAACGCCGTTGATTCTTCCTTGCGTAGATGCACAAGCGGTCGGCTCTGTCGTTGCCGATTGGACGGGGATTCCGGTTGGCGGAATGGTAAAGAATGAAATCGAAGCTGTTTTAAATCTGGCCGACAGGCTTAAAAAACGTGTTATCGGCCAGGACCACGCTTTAGAAGCAATTGCCAGGAGAATCACGACATCACGGGCCCAAATAGAGAATCCGAACAAGCCGATTGCAGTGATGTTTCTGGTCGGCCCGAGCGGCGTTGGCAAGACCGAAACGGCGCTTGCCCTGGCCGAGGCAATGTACGGGGGCGAGAACAACCTGATTACAATCAACATGAGCGAGTTCCAGGAAGCCCATACCGTCTCGACGCTCAAGGGTTCGCCTCCGGGATATGTCGGCTACGGCGAAGGAGGAGTTCTCACAGAAGCTGTGCGACGGCGTCCCTACAGCATCGTTTTGCTCGATGAAGTCGAGAAGGCCCATCGTGACGTGCACGAGATATTCTTCCAGGTTTTTGACAAAGGGCAAATGGAAGATGCCGAAGGGCGCCTGATAGATTTCAAGAATACAATTATCCTGCTGACCAGCAATTGCGGGACCGACCTGATAATGGATATGTGCAAAGATCCGAAGTTAATGCCTGAGTCCGAAGGGATATCCAAGGCTCTTCGCAAGCCGTTGCTGGAGGTCTTTCCTGCGGCTCTTTTAGGCCGACTTGTCACGGTACCCTATTATCCAATCACAGACGAAACTCTAAAGCTCATTACTCGCCTGCAGCTTGGTCGAATCGGCCGCCGGACGCAGGAAAATCACAAGATACCGTTTACTTATGACGACCAGGCCGTTGATCTTATTGCCAGCCGCTGTACCGAAGTTGAGAGTGGAGCTCGAACGGTTGATGCAATTCTGACCAACACAGTCCTGCCTGAAATCAGCCATGAGCTGCTGACTCGGCTTATGGAAGGTGAAACCGCGAAACGGGTACACGTCGGAGTAAAGGACAGCAAGTTTGTCTATTCATTCGATTAAAATGTGTAATATGGGCCGGATAATCCGCCAAATGACAACCGTTGCAAACGAGCAGCACAAAATGTAGAATCAAGTGTTCTGAAATATCTAATAGGTGGAATTGTAAAAATGTCTGAGAAACCTACACAGAAACACAGGGAACTGGCAATTGAAACGACGCTGGGTGAGGATGCTCTTTTGCTGATAAGCTTCTCGGGCACCGAACAGCTTGGTCGGCTATTCGAATACAAGTTGGAGTTGGCCAGCATAGACGATAAGATCGAGCCCGAGAGCATCGTCGGGAAGAACGTAAGCATCCGTCTTAATCTTGGTGATATTAATCTTGGTGATGAGGGAGTCCGCTACTTCAACGGCTTTGTGAGCCACTTCACTCAGTTAACATCCTCCGGCCAACTATCTCGGTACAGGGCAACTATAGTTCCCTGGTTCTGGTTTCTGACCCGCATGGCTGACTGCCGGATCTTCCAGAAGAAGACTGTGCCCGAAATTATTGAGCAGATTTTTGGTGATCGCGGATTCACTGATTTTGAGAATGGCTTAAACGGCGAATATCGCACGTGGGAATATTGCGTGCAATACCGTGAGACCGACTTTAATTTTATCAGCCGGCTGATGGAACAAGAGGGGATATACTACTACTTTAAGCACGAAAACGGCAAACACTCATTGGTCATGGCTGATTCACCCAGTTCCCATGAGGTTTATCCTCAGTTCGGAGAACTTATATATCATCCATCTGACAAGGGACCCACAACAGAAGAGTCTATTTCGGACTGGTTCGTCGAAACCCATCTGCAACCCGGCTCATATGCGATCAACGATTTTTCTTTTGAAAAACCCCAAACACCTCTTTTCGCCAGGGCAAAAGCGAGCGGCAGCGAGGAACAAGGCAGTTCAGAGAACAGTTATGAAATCTACGATTATCCCGGTGATTACACCTCCGCTAATGACGGAACAGAATACGCCAAAAAGCGTATAGAAGAGCTTCAGGCCCAGTATAAGGTAGCAATCGCTAACAGCGACTCACGCGGCATCTGTACCGGATACTTATTTGGATTGAGCAACCACCCAATTGCTGACCAGAACCAGGAATACCTCATTACGTCCGCAAATTTCACGATCCAGGGAGATGATATCTTCTCAACCGGAGCCGCAGGCAGTGAGTGCACCTTTTCGTGCAGCTTTACTGCTATCAAAAGTTCAAAGGCGTTTCGTTCACCTCGGATTACCCCCAAACCCACAATTTCCGGCCCCCAGACGGCCTTTGTAGTGGGGCCAAAGGGTGAAGAGATTTGCACCGATGAGTTCGGCCGGGTCAAAGTCAAATTCCACTGGGATCGTTACAATAACGCCGACGAAAACAGCTCCTGCTGGATAAGAGTCGCTCAGGTTTGGGCGGGCAGGAATTGGGGTTCGATGTATATTCCGCGTATCGGCCAGGAAGTTATTGTGGAGTTTCTGGAGGGCGACCCTGATAGGCCAATCATTACCGGCCGGGTCTATAACGCCAAGGCCATGCCGCCATACGACCCGAAGAAAAACCCGACGATGTCCACTATAAAATCGAATTCCAGCAAGGGCGGCGAAGGATTCAACGAAATCCGCTTCGAAGACAAAAAGGGCGAAGAGCAGATCTTCATCCACGGCGAAAAAAACCTGGATATCCGCATTAAAAACGACGCTAAGGAGTTAACTGGCCAGGATCGACATTTGATTGTCAAACGCGACCAGATCGAGGAAGTTGGTGGCGATAAACATCTGACTGTCAAGGGAGACCAAAACGAAAAGATTAATGGGACCGTTTCCCTTGATGCCGGAATGGACTTGCAGCAGAAGGCGGGTATGAAACATGCGCTGGAGGCGGGCATGGACGTCCACATCAAGGGCGGAATGAACGTGGTCATTGAAGCTGGGATGCAGCTCTCTCTCAAAGCCGGAGCCAACTTTATCGATATCGGCCCGTCGGGGGTGGCGATTTCCGGCACTCCTACTGTGATGATCAACAGCGGCGGTGCAGCCGGCTCCGGTTCCGGGTGCTCTCCGCAACCGCCAACGACACCGCTCGAAGCCGATACTGCGGAGCCGGGTCAAGTAAGCGAGCCGCCCAAACCTCCCAAACCGCCAACGCCGGTGAAGTTCAGCGCCCAGGCCACTACATTGAAAAGTGCCGCAAAAGATGGAACGCCGTTCTGTGAAGAATGTGAGAAGGCAAGGCAACAACAGCAAGCCGGCTAATGAGTCAGCCAATTGGAAAAAAATTAATGGTCGATAAAGTTATAACTCAGTCACTTATCAAATATTTGTTCTCACAACCTGAGACCAATGTTTTCACCGTGCTTGACGGTGCTTCGGTGGAGCAACTACCGCAACTGCTTTGGGAACACGAGCCGGAAAACATTTGCCTTTATCGGGGCGAGCTTGAGCCGGATATGGCCGCAACCGCACCGTACCTGGTCAAACTGGAATACGACCACCCTTTCACCAAATTGGTTTGCGAGCAAGGCTGGGGCAAACATTGGGGGATCTTCGTAATAACACCTGCTGAAGTTGATATTCGAGCGATGCGTCAGCATTTTCGAAGATTTCTGATGGTCTATGACCCGGATGGTAAACTTATATATTTTCGCTATTATGACCCGCGTGTGCTCAGGATTTACTTGCCGACGTGCAATACCGAGGAAACAAAGATTGTCTTCGGGCCAATAAGCACTTATATTACGGAAGAAGAAGAACCTTCTAATCTGCTGCGGCTTTCGTCAGATGGCGAGAAGGTCCAGGCCGAAAAAGTACCGCTTACACAAGCTTAGGAAGAACCAGATAAGTATATGCTAAAAATTCGTAAAGAACAAAACGATGAACTGGGTAAGATTTCACTGAAACGCTTCGAAGACAGCATGGTCGAACACATCAAGAAGTTCTTCCCTAAGTACTACGAGATCCATGGCGAGCCTATAATCCGGGATGTCATCCAATATGCCATTGAGCGTTCAAATACATATGACTTCACAACAGAGCGCGATGTGTGTTTGTATATCAACCTCGTATTTCTCCTGGGCAGCAACTTCGATAAAGATATACAATTACCATGGGCATCAGTGATTCTGAGGGATGAGACAATAACCGGGCCGGCAACGCGAATCGAAAGACTTAATGGCAAGGTAATGGAATACCTCGATGAAGCAGTGGGCGTTGAGAATGAATATTTGGGAAGGGCGCTCTTGAGAATTCGCGAAATCTCCTTCGAGGATTTTGATCGCTCCCCATCGCCAAATGCCGGCAGTGTAGCGGTTGTCCAACTCCGCGAGATTTGGCCGCACAAGTGCCGACAACTCGGCGAGCCCGTCCTGCGGAGACTCATCACTGAAGGTATGAAAACCGCAAGGTCATACAATATCACAAGTGAACGCGGCGTTGTGCTGTATACGGCCCTGATGTTTCTACTGGGCTCAGGATTTGACAAGGACCCACAATTTCCATGGGCAGCATCAATCTTAAACGACGAATCGATAACAAACGAGGCCGCAAAGGTTGATAGGCTTTACAAAGATTCAATGACCTTCCTCAAAAAGTGGTTAACTTGAGGCTTAAGGAGTAATTATGCCGAGAGGTTGTAGTGACAGAAGAGCAGCGAGATCCGCTGGAAATGAAAGGTCTGATAGGCAATGCGACAGAACTACCGAAGAGTGTCCATATCAACCATCGATTGTCGGCAGATTTAACCCCACTGAAGTTAAATGTGGTGACAATGCCGAGTTACAAGCCGAAGCAACAAATATTGACGACGGTACCGATGTAAGTTTCTCACTAAAAAAGCTGTCAGATGACCAAAATATTGCAACTGAATCAGCCCCACTAGACAGCTCTCAGGTACGCAGACTACAGTGGGAGTCACAGAAACCTACCGATGACTGGCCGGAATGGGAAGTGGGATTTGAAGTTTCAGCCTCAGGTGCCTCAAGCGAAAGTGAGAATAATCTTAAATTTCACCACTATACCAACCAGGCGAGTGAAACTCGAACCGAAAGGATGAGCAGTCCTCCCTATGGATGGACAAAGAAATACGATATCAAATTTGAAGATGGCATCATTATTATAAATGTCAAAATCAAATTGCTTAATATGCAGGGCCCCAGACCTAGTGGGGGAGCTGCGATGCCGGCAGTGGGGGCTGCCGTCTCAGATGAAGACAAAGAAGAGTTCAAAGACGACATAGAGGGACAGCTCTCGGAGAAATGGATTTTCCATCGACAGGATTGCAACAGAGATGACGAATGCGATTGCCCTGAAAGCAGAAAATGTTGCAAGTTTAAAGTGCGTATTCAAGTGCAATTTGTTGCAAGTGGTGAACACCATGAAGTAAAATTGTTTCAGGGGACTGGACAAGCAAACTCTGCTGAATGGTTCCGAGTGCCTAGCTGGCCTACATCTTATGCTCATGAGACTGGACATCTTCTGGGATGGTTTGATGAATACTCTGGGGGTGCTACTGGCTCCAACCCATGGCATGTGCAAAGTGGTGTCATTATGAGTAGTGATGGCCCTGATGTACCAAACTACTATTACAATGACTTCAAAGCATGGTTCACCACTAAAACCAGTGAAAACTGGACACCCATAGAGGATACGTAATGGACGCAAAACATTTAACCATATTGTTGTTATTGTTGAGTCTCTTGGCATGTAAGCCATTGGACATTAAAAGGAACAAAACTATGAATTTAGAAATAACGTATTGGTCAAATGAAGGGGAAACCACGCTTCCTAACGAGCTATTGATCGCTAACGATGGAGAAACGGTCCTTAAGATCAGAAGCAATCGCTCGAACACTGAATTCTCAAATACAGGTATTTATCGGGCTCATTTCAAAGAAGCACGATTCCTCCCTTTGGTGAATGCTTTAAGGAACGAAGAATTTGTCCGGCTTCAGGCTCCCCAAAATCTACCCCCTGGAATTGCAATTCGTAAATTGAGCATTAAGGGAAATGACAAAACAACGATAGAAAAAATCACCACCGGAACAATACAAACACCACCAGCATTTCAGGCAGCTGAGAAACTGGCTTTGGAGTGGGTCACAACCGTTCGGAAAACACCCTATCAAGCCATTAGCATACAGTTCGATCAATTACCGTCACAGTTTAACTCGGGAGATTCTGTAAGTTTTTCTGTAACTCTGGCAAATGCCGGTTTTCAGAACATTCAGATACCCCATCCTGCAAAGTGGAATGAACACTCAACTCAGATGACATTGAAAGCTCTTCGCAGTGACATCCCTCTTGCTGAGTTGCGTTCTCGCCATCAGAAATTCGAAACTCTCTCCAAAGACAATATGAACGAAATTAAAGCCAAAAACGTTCAGGGCCCAATGATTACACTTGTCCCCTCAGATAAGATTACGATGTTATTGCAAAAGAAATTTGATTGGGACAATGGCGATTATGATACAAACATTTCCTGCTTATTACCACTCTTTGACATGGAAGGTAAACAAGTGATTCGTTGTGAGATAGTATCAAAAACAATAAATATTAAGTGCTTGTAGATAGATTAGTCGTAAAAGAAAACATTCAGAAAAGGAAGATTCAATTGTGCTCCCAGCAGCAAGAATTGGTGATATGTATACTTGCCGGGTGTTCCGCCGGTTCTCTTTAATGATTTACGAGAGGGATTGGTAAAACCTATACGTTTCAGAAAACTACAGATTGGAAACACGATGTAACATTTGACGAATCAGGGAATAATCATATAATTTACTCAAACTGACCGATTCAAGCTGTCATCCCTGCGAAAGCAGGGATCCATGAACGTAAAGGATAAAGTGGATTCCCGCTTTCGCGGGAATGACAAATCACTTATGTTGTTGTGATTGAAGGGCTTATCATGTCGTTCGACTCAAAAATCGGTCAGTTTGAGTAATTTAATCAAAGACTCAATATTCATTTAACACAGTATCAAGACAGGAGTTTCCTGCTATGGCAAAACAGGTAGCCATGGGCGCGATGATGCAGTGCAGTTTCGGGGCAGCCCCGTCGTCCCTGATAGTCCTGCCGGTCAACAAGGTAATGGTGGAGAACAAGCCGGCGGCGAACATCATGGACTTCAAACCGGTAGTAAATATCCCGCCCTTCGGGATGTGCAATGCACCGACAAACCCGGCCTTTATCGCGGCCACGTCAGCAGCCCTCGGAGTACCGACCCCTGTGCCGTGCACGCCGATCATACCCGCGCCGTGGGCACCAGGCTCACCGACAGTGCTCATCGCCAACATGCCGGCGCTGAACGATATGAGCAAATGCATGTGCACCTGGGCAGGCGTCATCTCGATCACCAATCCCGGGACAGTGCAAACAGATATCCCCTGAGGGCTGTGTGTATTTGCCCATATCTGTCCTGATCGGTGGCTGACGTCCACTACTCCCCTACCGCCATGGCCCTGTCAATGGGGCGGGCGGATCTGCTATCGACTGAAATCTCGGCACACGAACTGCATCCCGGCCTTTAATCGAAAGCACCGGCATAAGCCCCCTGCCGATGAGGACTTCCATCGCCCGCTCGGTTAGAATCGTCTCTGCACAGGGAGTAATGTGCTTCTCGCCATCGGACTGGTATATATGCATGGGTATGCCGGCCAGATCACATCGAAGCCCATTCGTAAGGGACCAGCCGAATTCACGAAAGGCCCCTGCCAGCAGGCACGTACAAAGGGCGGCCGAGTTGCCCCACAGGTACTGCTCGTGGGCGGCAAAAGGAGAGAATTCTTCAAAATCAAACTGCTCAATAGGATCTGTATCTTTGCCATAAGGCAACCGCAGCAGAAACCGGGGCAGAACCAGGCCGATATATGCCGCCTCGGGCGAATGTCGAAGCTCCTGCCACAAGGGAATAGCGGATGAGTTGGCCTGCCATCGCCAATCATCCGGATCAGGCGTGGCGGCAATTGACGGGCAACCCGCAAAATGCGAATCGGCCGCTGTAAGCAACGGCGCTCCTGCAGCCTGCGCGACCAAGCCAAGCCGGCGCAGCAGCTTGATGTCCTCGGCAGTCTGCTCGAACACATAGCCGCCCAATATGACAGCATACGGCTCAGCCTCGCTTTGCCCGGCAAGAAGATGGTAAGCACCGGCAGATTGAATCTGGTTCGTCGAGGTCAGATCGGCAGCCAGTTCGGCCTTGCTTACGTCGATTAAAAATAGCTTAAGCGTTTCGTCTATTTCGACCTGGCTTACGAGGAACTGGAGCATCCGCCATGCGGCTTCGAGTTGCTGGAAGTCGGGGTAATGAAGAATCGCTCGCATCTGACCGCTAATTGCCTGATCGACCTGAGCAACGAGCTCAGCCTGCTGCGGGTCCGGGGCGTGGACGATGTAAGGCTTTACAACCTCATGGATCAGCGCTTCTATGTTAACGAATTGGCTCGCTGATGCCGAAGTTGGTTCTCGACTGGTCTTTTTCCCGAGCAATCGCTCAATCGTATCGACATTAGACTCTTTTTGATCTGGGCTGCCGTTGGCCGGTTCGTCATCGGGCCCGGCTTCTTGTTGTTGGCCTGCCGCCCAAGAGCGCACTTGCGAAGCCGCTTCGGCGAATGTTGCCGGGTCTTGCAGGAGCTTTCGGATTGTCTTGAGTTTTTGGAAAACTTCCAGGCGGTCGAATATTTTGTCAGGGTGAAAGTCGTCCAACTCGTTAAACCGCAGGATTATGCGAGGTCCATCCTTGCCGCCGAGGGGAATATGAATCTCTACGTCAAGTTTCATCGGCAAGTTATCCAGGTTGTCAACATCTACTGAAATTCGACGAGCCGCAATCGAAGGACCTTTCTCACACAAGCCGCGATTGCCCCGGCCGCTAAAGTCAGCTAATACAGCTACAGAAAACGGCGTGTTATCTTTCGCTTTCCTGGGCGCAAATGAAGTAAGCGTACCCAACTCAAAATCTACATTTCCCAAAGACAATTGCCTGGACATAGCTGATGATCTCCATAATACAAACTTAACCCTATCGAGCTGCTTTGTTGAATTTCCTTTCTCATGATTTCGCGGAATCAATATCATAAGCAATTAGAAAATCCCTGATAATCGTAACTCAACGATAACAAACATTCAACAATCTTTAGCCTTTTTCTGCTTTGCAGGTCCTATAAAACAAGTCTTACACAAAAAAGTTGCCGGCCCTGCCAGATTAAACAGAGAGAACGTTGGCTATTGCTGCTTATGCTGAGCGGTTTTGACGTCATCAGAAGAAGGCTTCAAGCGAGAGAATATTTTTTTGATTCTTAATTATGCGCTGCCACATCCTGGAAGCACTTTTACAATATCATATATTTATTAGTTGACAGCTAAATGTTGATCGTTAGAATGCCGAATTAAGTATGTTAGAAGTTGTTTTTGGCCGTGACTAAAATATACTGAATTTACCGATAGCTATTAAGGCGAGTGTCTGTGTCATTTCCCAGTGCCACAAGAAGTATTAAGAGGTTACCTGACGGTTATATTGCAGTACCTATTTCCGAAGACCAGAAATTATCGGTACTAAAAATTTGCATTTTAGTAAGACCCGAGCCGGATCCTGCGGGAGGTCACCTGGTTGTGCTCCGCAATACAGTTGATGCTAAGATATTTTTGGGATGCATTGTCGACGCTTCGGCTCAGGTACTCGATTGGGTCGAGTTGTGGATGCAGAACAGCGGAACACTCATCAACACACCCGCTGCATCTCGCCTAAATCTTTCAAACGCGACGTTTGACGATAGTTGGAACAAACAATTCCGGGCGTTTGAGCAACTTAATGCATTGGAAATAGTAATAACCGGCATGGAGAGTTCCAACCCCCTGCCCACATTGATAGACATTTCCGCCGGCTGTCCGGTCCACCCGATGGATCCAGAATCAGGAACACCCTGGAAACTGTGCACGGATGAAGGACTGCTCCAGCAAAACGGTTTGCCAGGTTACAGCAGTTCTTTGCATCGCTATTTATATGTTCCGGCATCAAGTTCTGCAACGAAGTTCGTTCCGGTCACGCCGGGAGCGCCAACGAACGAATCCACAAAACCGCTGTCCGAGATATGCATAGACAATGCTAATCTTATCCCATTCAATATCGCAGCCGGGCTCATGCTGGTCAAGAAACATGACCCTATCGACCTGGAAACCTACATTGATATACTGAGCGGCATCTCATGGGACGGATTAAAACACGGACGATCCATACTTGACCTTGGCGAGCAGATTAATGCGTTGAGAAAAGACGAAACAACTTTGACGAACGATGGTAGACTTTTTCTGGAGACCTGTGGTCGACACGGCCGGCTGATTGAAACACTGCACCTGAAGCTTCGATTACTGGCCGATGTTATCTCGTCGGTCCATACAATGGTGTGCAATCTTCAACGTCCCCTTCTCAATATCGGTCCCGAAAGCTGGCAGGTCAAACTCGGTGAAGTGGGCCGGGGCTTACCTTTTCTATGGACAGCTAAGGCCGTCCTCAGCAATCCGGGAGAAGCGACCCCGTTAGCGATAGAAGACACCAATTTACAGTACTATTTACCATCGCCTGTTGCCGGTACGTCTATTTACAGGCCCCTTATCTCATCTGTCCCAACTAAAGGGCGAGCATCGCTCCGCATTCGCAACGTCCTGACCGAAGCGAACGATACAACAGTAGTCGAGGGCACGTTTACAACCCAGGAACGCATCGAGATAGCAAGTAACGATATTGTCTGGTTAAGGATTAATCTTGCCTGCGGCGATGTCAATCTTTACGCTCATCTCGAATCAGATTCGGCTATGGCATCAGGTGAATGGCGGTTTAGAACAGTAGCTCAGAATTTAAAGCATACGGACGACCTGAAAGCCGCAGAAGGCGTACCAATGCCGGAAGTACAGTTTGAGATTATACCACTTTTGAGCAGCCCCTGTGATTTATACTCTTTGGCGGTTTTAGCGATAAGGATTTTTCTGGTCGATAATACAAACAGCCTGCCTGTGGTCCTTGATGAAACTCTGAGCCTAATGCGCCAAATAGAACCTGACTTCGATGAAAACGTCAGTATTGAAGAGCGTATAAGTGATCTATTCAGCAAAGATAACCGATGGCTTGAATCATTAGGTCCCCAACACCTGACATTTGATGATATAACTTCTGATGAGATTTTCGGGATAATTCCCTCAGAAATCTGGTGGGCAATATTGATAATAATCATGAAGATGCTTCCCGGCCTAGGCCCGGACAGCGAGTGTAGAGATTATGGTGATGCACAACCAGGTGGTCTTCACAAAGTATTCGAACGAACGATGGACGATATTGACAACCTGATATTGAAAACGCGCAGCTTTATTGTCCCGGACCGGGAATCCAACCAGGAAATAGTTGCAGTTATTCAAAAGTATCTTTCATAAAATAAAGGTCTTGTGAAAATAAAATGAGTATCGAAAAACTACTGTGAGAAATTTATAGGAGTTGACAATGAAAACCATCCGATTTAAATGCTATGTATTAGGATTGCTTTTGTTTGGACTGTTAACAGGAGGATGCAGTACAATCAGAGGCTCCCGGCCAGTCAACGTGACAGCAAGTGATCCTATTTGCAATAAATCAGTAGAGGTCCATTTGGTAGGAATTAACAGTTCCGAGAAAGACATGTGGGAAACAATGTCAATGGCCGATTACTGGACACCGGGAAACCAACTCCGAAAAAGCGCTCAAGAGTATACCTACGTGATTCAATTTGGACAGGGCCCATGTACGGTAACTCTCGGTAAAAAAGATCCCATTCGGCGTACATGGAAAAGCAGGAAAATAGAATACATGTTCGTTCTGGCGGACCTGCCGGGAGTATTTACCGATAGTGTCGGTAACGCTGATGCAAGGCGGATGCTACTGCCTGAAACAAACTCGAAACGCTGGGGGTGGCGTGACAAAAAAATCGACATCAGAATAGAAGAGAGCAACATAGTTTCTTTAACCATACCGGCACCAGACTGAGATTCAATTAAGGTCCGCTTGAGCCATAGATAAGGTAGAAGTGAATGTCAAGTTTTGGCCGCTTTGAGAGTGTTCGTGAACTTCATCGGACCGGCTTTACCGTAGTCTATAGTGGGCGGGAAGCGGCCAGTAATAAAGATAAGTTTGCCATCAAGATATTTCAACCCTCCTCTCTAATGTTGGGAGAGGAGCAGGCAAAGACCGAATCACGTCGATTCCTCAACAGCGCCCAAATTCAGAAGAAAGTGGCCGACAGCGGTGCTCTGCACTGGGCGCCTGTTTATGACTGCGGCTCGAATCCTGAAGGCACATTTTACGCAACCGACAAATATGACCGTTCGCTCCAACAGTTAATTGACGGCAGGATTAAAGTTTCCGCTCAGATTCTTCACACGATTATCGAGTCCATCGTAAAAGGACTGATAGAGTTAAAAGAAGAATGTGGGCGACCACACGGGAATCTCAAAGCCACTAATGTTCTGATTGTCGGTACAGGAGATATCTCGCAGACAAAAATAGTGTTGTCCGACCCTTTATCAGATGAACAGATTGACGGTAAAGTACACTGGGACAGCGATCTGCGAGCCATAGCGGAATTAATTTACGAGCTTATAACACACCGACCAACTCCCACCGTGGGTGGATGGCAAGTGCCCGACTCAGAGGAATGGGGCACACTGGTTAAACAGTCAAAGAGCTGGAGAAATCTGTGCAACCTGTTGCTGAATACCGGCGTCAAGCCCGGGACTGTCACCATTGAGACGGTCTTTAAGGAGTTGGAAGAGATACAAAAGGCAAAACCAGTGCTCTCATACCGCTGGATTATCGCGGCAGGGCTTGGATTTATCATTTGCATCATTGTTTTATTTATGCTTTTCCGGCGGCCACCTCCACCGGAGAAAACAGAATGGGAGGGCTTATGCAACCAGTACCAAACGTGGATTGATGGTCTTCGTAAGGAATTGGCTAATAAACAGGTGGATTGGAGCCAGGATGCAAAACTTGCCGCGATGACAGAAAAGATCACGCTGGCATCTTATCCCTACAAGGTGATGGTCGACGAGGGGATGGGCAGCATTAATGAGATAGTAGGCCACCCCGAATACGCTGAACAGCGGAAAACGCAAGACGCCCTTGCAGCAATTGAAGCAATAAGCAGCTTTCTGGATCCAAACTCGCCTAATGCATGGTTACCGTTGGCAAAGATGGACAGTACCGCGAATAAGTTCAAAAACCGCGGCTGGCAGGGGCCTGCTACTTATCTAAGATATTTGGTAGAAGTAGTAAAACCCGAACCAAACAAACCGATCCTCGAAAATGTGAGGACAATCTTCGAACTCAGCCAAAAAGGCATTTTGGAAAATATTGATTTGTCTCTGCAAAATATTGCAGACTACCAGAGCACGATTAAGAGCTCGCGCGATCCCATCTTCGTCAAGCTTGATGATGCTTATGTTAATAATCAAGCTGCCGGTGTATCAGATGTCAATGAACTGAATGATAAGCTTGCTAAAATGGTGGAGTTAAACGGGAGAATCACAAAATTTTTCGAGAGTGACTGGCAAACAGAGATTGACCAGGAAACTTTCCTTACCGAGCATGGCGGAGACACTCCCCCAGAGACCCTAACGGACGCGACTTTCACTAAGAGACTTGAAGTATTTGAAACGTATCGGTATATACGCCCCGACCCGCGTGAGAATCTCTTCGCCATGGTCAACCGTATAAAAGAAGCTATCCCCCTTGCTCTTATCTCCAATCCGATAGAAGCGAATCCTTGCAAACAGGACTTCGAAAAATTGCAGCCCGACATAGAGACCGTACAAAATATTAAAGCAATAGAGAAGAACCGGTCCGACATCACCGAAGCTCTCGACAGCTACCTGCCCAGGCTTCAGGAGCTTGAGGGCAGGATCACAGCCGCAACCGAAACTGCAAACGAATACAAGACGCGTATTCAGCAAGTTGTTGCTATTGCGACATTAGACGAGATCAACAGCAAGTGGGTAGTGCTTCGCGATGAACTGTTTGAAAAATCCCCCGAGAATGAGTTACAGCAGGATTTACCGAGATACGCAACGCTCCGGCAAAAAATGGATGCTACGGAAAAAAGCCTTTTCAAGCTGGACGAGCAACTACTGAGAGAACTGCCTGTTCAAATCGAGATACCGCAAGATGAAATCGGCTGGCACAGCAAGGTCAAACAGGCCTATGACCGGCAAAGGAAAGAGACTATCAGCCGTATTCTCGAAGCACTCCCTATACTGGATGAGGTTCCCGACGTAAACGGGCAGAATTTCACGCAATCTAAGCAGACTGAATTCACCGCATTCGAACAGTCTCGCCGGGATTTATCCGGAATCGTCACGGCCCTTGACGCAATAGAAGACGCCCTCGATGCCTGCTATCTGCTCGATAGCCAACTGCCGCAGAAAGTACAAGAGACTGAAAGCATTCGGGCACTGTGGGACAAATGGAAGAACAGCGACATTCTCACCAAACCTCCTTTCGATAACGCATTCGAAGATCCGATTGAAAGGGTCGCCCGCATCGAGAAGATCGATACGGCCGAGGATAGACAGGGACTAATAGATACGGCACTTGACTCCGTCTCACAACGAGAAGTCATCTATACGGCATGGATAAGGCTTGGTGCCCTCTCGAACCCGGCATGGCCGGACAAATATGAAGACCTCGGCAAAGACAGGGAAGTCCGGCAAAAACTCAGAACAGAATTTGAAACAATCAGCCGAAAGAACGAGCTTCTCGACAGCCTTGCCAAAACGGCAATCAGACGCGAGATAGTGCTTATTGACAAGAGCGGCTCCGATGACAAAATCCTCGCCGGGTTTGACGAATTCGCCACTGAAGCAATTAGCAATTATAACCTTAATGAACTTGAAAACATCAAAGGGCTTTCCATGGCTCTGGCCGACTATGTCTGCGGCACAGATTGGCAAAATGATAAAATCCGAAAAGACATTTTCTTCGAGAGCAGTAATATCCACAACTCTCAGGAACCTGTCACAGCACAAACCTTCCGTGACTGGCTCACGGAGGTCGAGGATTATAAGAAACTGGCACAGGATCCACGCAAGGAGTATTCCTGGGAGGAAAAAATCGACGAAATCACACAGATTGTCGAAAATGAGCTCGGCCGCAAGCAGAATGGTTCTTCAACAGAAACTCCCGAAAAGCCTAAGAAGAACTTTTTGAGTGCGAGACTCAACGATATCTCAAAGCTTATTAATACGGTCGGCAGCACACTGACCGGCTCTTCAAAACAAAATATCGAGAAGCTCGAGCAGGAGTACACCAAGTTTGTCAGCACCACGCAGACTGTGGAGGCCTTGCTTGCCCTGCCAGCTATCGAAATAAACAAAGACAAAATTGATTCCAATACATGCAAAAATCTCTGGGAAACCTTATTGTCTCATGAAATGGCGGTCAGGTCGATAATCAAGCCCGAATACTGCAAACATCTGGAGCTTTTAGAAGGTAAAACCCAGCGTCTCATTTTCAGCACCAGGATAGGATTGAGTGCGAATTTTGAGCCTGTCAATATCAACCGGCTGCCGGCTGCCGACGACGATAAGACAATCATCGATATAGGCTTCAATATTCTCAGGCAAATCAAAAATACAGCCCAAAGCATGCTGTCGCTTTCCAATCTCAAAGAGTTTTTCAATAAAACAGTCCAGGTCACCGACTGGGAGCAGATAAGAAAAGCAGTCAAAGATGAGCAGAGAGAATGGGTCGATTTCTTCCAAACGATAGATCTCAATGACGCCAAAAACGTTGGTTGGCCAAAATACATCATATCAAAAAAAGATCCCAGTATAATACTAAGATTCATCCCCGCAAGCTCCGGCAATCCTGAGCCCTTTTACATGGCTATTCACGAAATAAGCAATAGTCAATACAGACTGTTCCTCGAAGAATACGGAGCTAAGAGGGGTTTTCCCAAACTTAAAGGCTGGTCGATATTCACTGACCAGGCAAACATTAACCTTATATATTGCACTTTGAATGACAAACCACACACCTCTATAACATTGGATGATTCAACAAATACTTTTACGGTGGCCGAATCCGATTCCGGCATTCCGGTGACATGGGTAACCTTCACTGGAGCTCAAATATACTCAAAGTGGCTCGGTGGAGAATTACCCACCGCCTCACAGCACCAATATGCCTGCCAGGCAGGCACAGGCAGCATATACCCATGGGGGAACGACTCTTCTGCGATGGCAAGCTACGCTCATGTAAGAGGTGCCTCGTGGCAAAATGCTGCAAGTAACTGGAACAGTAATAAAGACAGCAAAGTCCCCCCACTGCCGGTCGCACCGATTGGAGCGGTCGAGGATTATCAGGATCAGAGAATTCTCGACCTTAATGCGACCGCTTCTAACAGTGACACTTACAACTCCGCCTGGCCCGTTACCGGCGCCAACAAAGCAAATGCATGGGACCTTTATGATATGATCGGCAACGTTTGGGAGTGGTGTCGAAAAGATGCCGAAGATCCACAGCCGGTAATCTGTGGCGGATCCTGTCTGTCGCCGCCACAGTACGTCCTCTTAGAGTCTGAGTTTGACTATACAATAGACTTCGACAAAAGGAGCAATGACGTTGGATTCCGCGTTATTGTACCGGCCAGATGAACCCGCCGGACCACTCCAATTTACAGATATTCATAAATGGTGCCGATTCAGCAGGCCGATCACTCTCATTGTAGCTCATCTCAAATTCAAAGTTATTTCTGAAGATGCATTTGAATTACGGCAATCCTTATCTCATCATTTTCAGTTATTCTCGGGACATACCTGCCCATAACGAATTCGACGGACGTTTCAACCGGCCAACCGATTTCAGTGCTAAGAATATTGACATAGTCTCTCAACGCAAAAATACACTGTCCAGCCAGGTCATAATCCGTCCCATCGCCTTTGTGACTTTCCAGTACCAGGGTGAATGAATTCATCTGCTCCTCGGAAAGCAAATCAAGCGTCGGGAAGAACTGCTCAACCGCCGCTTTCAATGCGGCAATTCGTGTACCATCTGCATCTTCAAGGATCGGCATCAATTTCTGAAGTTTTTCCGCCGCCTTGTAAAGTCGAAGGTCCGTGCTGAGGGAGTCCGCGTAGGCCTCTGTCATATACGGCTGCACACCGATTCCCAACTCACTTAACAAATCTATCAGACCCTCGGTATCAGGTTCTTCAACTTCACCGCGGAACTCCGGTTCCAAAGTCCTGGGTGGTACCAGCGGAACAGGATTACTGAGTGCCAGAACCTCCGCAAGCAA
>CAYTNN010000010.1:36723-39274 GCA_964439135.1 uncultured Pirellulales bacterium | reverse complement strand
CCCTTATTCTTGCTGAGCAGGCCGAATGTCAAAATCGTTCTGCGGTCTTCCAGACCAAATTTATGCTTGTAATAGTTGCTGTCGACGAAAGGTAAATCAGGGATGCCGTGCGCAATCAGTTTTATTTTCCTGGTGGGTATATTATAGATGTCCCGCAGCATACTGACGCCTCGCTCGTTCATTGTGATGACTCTGTAGGAGGCTTTACAGATATCAACTAACGACTTGTAATAAGACGGGCTCGGATCATCGAGGACAGTATGCAGAGTTGTTATTACCGGTGCCTTTAGCCTGTTGAGCAGCAGGCTCAGATACGAACCTGCCTCGCCGCCAAAAAGGCCGAATTCGTGCTGAACAGAGACTACATCAACATGACTGAAGTTGATATAGTCGGCGGCACAAATATAATCGCTTTTTACATTTTCGCGGATTTCGAATTTTACAGGATCATTATACTTGTGGTCTTCCGACCGCATTGCGACCACAAGAGGTTCGAATTCTCCCTTTGCAGCTAAGGTGGTACTATCTATCAGGTCCGAAGTGAAGGTCGCTATTCCACATTTTCTTGGAGGGAAAGAGGAAATAAATACCACTTTTTTCGCCGTACTTTTGGTCATCCGCAATTTCCCATTTCAAATAGCTTGAAACTAACATCTACTATTTTAGTGGTAGCCGGCATAACCGTCAAGCGAATTGGCCATTAAACCGGCACAAAATTCTATTCTTTGAAAATATTCAATGATGACGTGATGTAAACTACTAATAGAAAAGGAATTAGCAAGTTTTTTGGAATTTTAGCCTAATTTTATTTTTTCCATTGCACTTGGTATCGATAAATTCGTATAATACGCTACTATTACAGTAGGAATAACAGGGAAATAAATTATGAAGCTATCGACCAGAACCAGATATGCTGTTAGGGCCATAATAGAATTAGCCCAAAACGGGAATAATAAACCTTTGCAGCTTAAAATCATTGCTCAGCGTCAGGAAATATCCGTCAAATACCTTGAGCAATTAATGGCTGTCCTCAGATCCGGAGGTTTTATCAGAAGTGTCAGAGGCTCCAAAGGGGGCTATGTGCTTGCCAAGACCCCGGATCAGATCAAGCTTAACGATGTTATTCATCGCCTGGAAGGCCCTGTCGCTACTGTCGAATGTGTTGAAGACGAAGATTGTTGTACGCGATCTGCCGACTGTGCTACCAGGAGCCTCTGGCTGCAGGTGGAGCAGGCTATTGAAAAAGTCCTGCAATCGGTAACACTCCAGGATTTGGTTGACAGGACAAATGACGGGAATAAATTGAATTATCAAATATGATAAAGTATGGAGAAGAAATTATGAGTGCGATATTCGAAGATATCACGGCTGTTGTCGGGTATACTCCATTAGTTCAAATAAACAAGCTCGGCTCGGGCAAGGCCACTATTCTGGCCAAGCTCGAATCCAAAAATCCAACCGGAAGTGTGAAAGACAGGATTGCGCTGTCAATGATCAGTTCCGCAGAAAAAGAGGGACTGATAACGAAAGACACGCTTGTGATCGAACCTACCAGCGGCAATACGGGCATCGGCCTTGCTTTCATCTGTGCGGCAAGGGGACATCGTTTGGTATTGACAATGCCTGAGTCGATGAGCATCGAGCGAAGGAAGATATTGAAGATATTCGGCGCCGAGCTTGTACTGACTCCCGCCGAGCAGGGCATGGCCGGTGCGATTGCAAAGGCCGAAGAGCTTGTTTCGCAAAATTCCAATTCCTTCATGCCTCAGCAGTTCAAAAATCCTGCAAACCCGCAAATCCACAGGGAGACTACGGCGCAAGAGATATGGGATGACACGGACGGCCGAGTCGACATTCTTGTCGCCGGCGTTGGTACCGGTGGAACCCTCACCGGTTGTGGCGAGGCTTTGAAGTCCAGGAACAAAAACCTGAAAGTCGTTGCGGTCGAGCCGAAGGATTCGCCTGTGCTATCCGGCGGAAAACCCGGACCGCATAAGATACAGGGTATCGGGGCGGGATTTGTGCCGGATGTTCTAAATGTCGACATTATCGATGAGGTTATCCAGGCCGCAAACGAAGATGCTCTTGAGACGGCCCGGCAGCTTGCGTCGAAGGAAGGTATCCTTTCCGGTATAAGCGGCGGCGCCAATGTGTGGTCCGCAATACAACTTTCGCACCGGCAGGAAAATGAAGGCAAAGTAATCGTAACCTTTGTCTGTGACACCGCCGAACGATACATCTCGACCGAAATGTATGCTTAAAAAGCCCAGGATGTGCAGCGATTTTGAAAGATTCTGAAAATGCGAAAAACCAGGCTTACCGACCAGAAAATAAAGGATCTCGTTGACGAAATCACCCAGACCTACAAGGGCGATTCCGGCATCAATTTTATCGACGTTTCCAACCTGCCTGTAAGGGACAAGATTTTAGAGGTCCTCGACCTGCTTACGGAGATTCTATTCCCGGGCTATACTGGTAAAAGGTCGGTAAAAGAATCGAATATTGACTTTATCGTTATCGACATTCTCTACCACGTATATTCGGAGTTGAC
>CAYTNN010000010.1:24375-36623 GCA_964439135.1 uncultured Pirellulales bacterium | reverse complement strand
TTCTTCATCGACCACGGCACGGGCGTCGTAATCGGCGAGACAACGATAATAGGTGAAAATGTAAAAATCTATCAGGGCACAACCCTTGGAGCGATGAGTTTCCCGAAGGACGAAAGGGGCAGGATAATCAAGGGCCAGAAACGGCATCCGACGATAGAGGACAATGTGACAATTTATGCCGAGGCCACGATATTAGGCGATGTGACGATTGGCAGGGGAGCTATAATTGGCGGCAATGTCTGGGTAAAACAGTCCGTGCCGGCCGGATTTACCGTAATCACTGCCAATGCCGATCTGATATGCAAAAATCCCAGAACCGAAGGTGGTATTTACGAGATATGAAATGAATGAGCAGTTAATCGAGCAAATCAAAAAATTAAAAGCAGAACGTTGTGCTGTGATACTCGCGCACAACTACCAGCCTGGTGAGATACAGGATTTAGCCGATTTTACGGGCGACTCGCTGGGCCTGAGTATCCAGGCGTCGGAGGCGGATGCGGATGTGATTGTTTTCTGCGGTGTTCGATTTATGGCGGAGACCGCGGCGATTCTCTCGCCTGAAAAAACGGTGCTCCTGCCGGAGAAGTCCGCCGGTTGTCCGATGGCTGATATGATTACCGCCGAACAACTGCGCCAGCTCAAGAAGAAAAATCCCGATGCGCTGGTGGTCTGTTATGTCAACAGCACGGCCGAGGTCAAAGCCGAAAGCGATTATTGTTGTACAAGCGCCAACGCGGTCGAAGTCGTCAACTCTCTACCGGAAGACAAGCCTATTATTTTTGTGCCGGACCAGCATCTCGGCCAGTTTGTAGCCGAACGAACGGGCCGCAAGCTCGTGCTATGGCCCGGCTATTGCACTACACACGTGCTTATAACAGTCGATGATATACAGGCCGCAAGGGCGAAATATCCCGATGCCATTGTTATGGCGCATCCGGAATGCACCGAGCCGGTCAAAGAAGCCTCGGACGAGCTGCTCAGCACAGGCCAGATGCTCAAGTTTGCCGCTAAGAACACGGCAAAACGGTTCATAATTGCAACTGAGATGGGGATAATACACACCTTGAAGAAGCAGAATCCCGAAACTGAATTCTTCCCGGCGACAGAAAGGGCAATTTGTCCCAATATGAAGAAGATTACCCTGGACAAGATAATCGGCTCGTTGCAGGAAATGCAATACAAAATTACAGTTCCTGAGACAATCAGTATCAAAGCGAAAAAGGCTCTCGACAGGATGGTGGAGATATTGCCGGAAAAATAAGGATGGCAAAGATAGAAGAAAATTCTGTTGGCATAGTGCAAACCAGGACTATTCGGGTCATTGATCCTGAAAAGCCGCTGGAGCTGGAGTGTGGCAAGAAGCTGGCCCACGTTGATGTGGCCTATGAGACGTACGGTAAGCTGAACGAGGTCGGGGACAACGTAATCTTGATTTGTCACGCTCTTAGCGGCAATGCTCACGTTGCCAGTATAAACAGTCCCGACGACAGCAAGCCCGGGTGGTGGGATAATATGGTCGGCCCGGGCAAGGGAATCGATACGAACAAATACTTTGTTATATGTTCGAATTTCCTTGGCGGCTGCAGCGGGACTACGGGGCCGTCTTCGATTAATCCCTCTTCGGGCAAACCTTATGGGCTCGAATTTCCTATTATTACTATCGCCGATATGGTGAAAGTTCAAAAGCTCTTGCTCGACAAGCTTGGCATAAACGGCCTTTTGGCGGTAATTGGCGGCTCCATAGGCGGAATGCAGGTCCTTCAATGGTCAATTGCGTATCCGGATTTTGTTAAAGCCGCCATTCCGATTGCCACTACTACACATCTCGGAGCTCAATCTATCGCGTTCGATGCGGTGGGACGAAATGCGATATTAGAGGACTCGAACTTTGCCGGCGGGCAATATACCGATGGAAAAGGCCCGGACGGAGGCCTGGCAATAGCACGGATGATCGGGCATATAACATACCTGTCGGAGCAGGGTATGCGAGAAAAATTCGGACGAGAGCTGCAAAATTCTCGCGGCTATAGTTACGATTTGAACTCCGAGTTTGCCGTCGAGACATACCTGGACCATCAGGGGCAAAGTTTCGTGGGAAGATTCGACGCTAATAGCTATCTTTACATAACCAAGGCGTCGGATTACTTTGACATGGGAAAAGACTACGGCTCTCTAAAGAATGCTTTTGCAAATACGAGCTGCAGGTTTCTGGTAATCAGTTTTACAAGCGACTGGCTCTTTACTACCGCTCAATCCAGAACTATAGTCGACGCCCTTGTGGCTAACAATAAAGACGTTAGTTTTTGCGATATTGTCTCGCCTTATGGCCACGATGCGTTTCTGTTGGAACCCGATACGCTGGGCTCATTTATTTCCGGCTTCCTGGATGCGACCTATCGCCCCGAAGCGAAAAAGACAAGCAGTAAAACAACAATTCATGACAATTTGCCGGAGCTTAATATTAAGCAGGCCACACGAACCCGCATCGATTATGAGGAGATTGAATCTCTGATAGAGCCAAACAGCACCGTTCTGGATATCGGCTGCGGCGATGGCCAGTTGCTGGCAAATTTTTCTGCCGACAAGAACATTAAAGGCATGGGTATCGAGCTCGACCAGGACCTTGTCCGGGCTTGTGTAGAGAAAGGGCTGCCTATAATACAGCAGGACATCGAACAAGGTTTGGAAAACTACACCGACAAAAGTTATGACTATGTCATCTTGTCCCAGACAGTGCAGACGATAAAAAATCCCGAAAAGGTATTTACCGAACTTCTCCGGGTCGGCAGGAAAGTAATCGTCAGCTTTCCGAACTTCGCTCACTGGCGGTGCAGGGCACAACTGCTCTTTCAGGGCAAATCGCCCGTAACAAGGCAACTCCCGTTTGACTGGTGCAACTCGCCTAACATACATTGTTTATCGCTCAAAGATTTCGACCGGTTTTGCAGGAAGCTGAGGGTAAAAGTCGAAAAAAGGATCCCTTTGAATAAAATAGCTCTCAGCCGGGTAAGATTTGCACCTAATCTTTTTGCCGAGCAGGTAATTTACGTAACAAGCAAAGAATAAAATTTTTAGGACAATAATATTGAATATCGTTTGGAGGAATGCTGCTTTCGGGTAAGAGGGCCTCAGAAGTAACTATGGAAGTGCTGAGGTAGATTGCCTTCGGTATATTCCGCAATTGACGGCAATCCGTTTTCGTTGTCGGCTTGCTGTTCTTAGATTTTTATGAGGTAGTAAAAATGGACGAAAATACAAAATATCACCTGGAGACCTTGGCTCTGCACGCAGGCCATGAGGTCGATTCAGATACTTTGAGTCGAGCCGTACCGATTTATCAGACAACCAGCTTCGTTTTTAAGGATACGGATCACGCTGCCAATCTTTTCGCTCTGAAGGAATTCGGCAATATCTACACCAGGCTGATGAATCCGACGACGGATGTGCTGGAAAAGAGGCTGGCGGCTCTGGAAGGCGGAGTGGGCGGCCTGGCATTCAGCTCGGGCCAGTCGGCTATATATGTGAGCATCTTCAACATTTGCTGTGCCGGCGGTCATATCGTGGCCTCGAATTCGCTTTACGGCGGGACGGTGACGCTCTTTAGCCATACTTTCGCCAAACTTGGTATTGAAGTGACTTTTGTCGACCCGAAGGACCCGGAAAATTTTGCTAAGGCGATAAAAGACAATACCCGATTGATTTATATTGAGAGCATCGGCAATCCCAAGAATGATATTTTGCAGTATGATAAAATTGCCGACATAGCCCACAAGAACGGTATGCCGGTGATTTGTGACAACACGGTCACAACGCCGATTCTTTTCAGGCCTTTCGAATACGGCATCGACATTGTCGTTCATAGCTGCACGAAATTCATCGGCGGGCACGGCACAAGCATCGGCGGCGCGATTGTCGATTCGGGTAAATTCGACTGGACGAATGGTCGCTACCCTGAAATGACCGAGCCGGACCCAAGCTATCATGGCGTGAAATATGTCGAGGCCGTCGGCGAATTAGCCTATATCATCAAAGCCAGAACCCAGTTCCTCCGCGATATGGGTAGTTGCATGTCGCCGTTCAACGCGTTTCTGTTTTTGCAGGGGCTCGAAACGCTACATCTGCGTATGCCAAGGCATTCTGAGAATGCGCTGAAGCTGGCACAATGGCTCGAAAAACAGGCGCAGGTAACCTGGGTAAATTACCCGGGGCTCGAATCGCATCCAGACCACAAATTGGCGAAAAAATACCTGCCTGACGGTCAGGGTGCTATTCTTGGCTTCGGAATCAAGGGTGGGAAAGAAGCCGGCGTTAAGTTTATCAACAGCGTCAAACTGGCCAGTCATTTGGCGAATATCGGCGACAGCAAAACCCTTGTAATTCATCCGGCCAGTACTACTCATCAGCAGCTTAACGAAAAAGAACAGCTTGCAGCCGGCGTAACAAACGATTATATTCGTGTATCAGTCGGCACAGAGCATATCGATGATATAATTGCCGACTTTGACCAGGCATTGAAAGCAAGTTTTAAGTCGTGAGTGTTGAGTTTTGAGTTAATGGCTGAGAGCATTGTTAAGCAAAAAAGTTATGATTTTGCTCTGAAAATTATAAAACTCTGCGCCATGTTGCGAAACCAGAAGCATTTTGAAATATCGAGTCAGCTTCTGCGATCTGGAACAAGTATTGGTGCTAACGTTGAAGAGGCCTTGGCGGGACGAAGCAGAAAGGATTTCTTTGCTAAAATGTCCATTGCATCGAAAGAGGCCAGAGAAACAAATTATTGGCTCAGGCTTATAATTGATGCAGAGATTCTTGACAAACAGAAGTGCAGTAGTTTACTTAAGGCTTCTGAAGAACTGATAAAGATATTAACAAGCATCGTAAAAACCGGATGTGATGAGCAGCAAAATGTATCAAGAAAAACTAAAAACTCAAAACTAAGGACTCAAAACTAATCATGTGGGAATACACGGAAAAGCTTAAAGACCATTTCTTCAATCCGCGGAATGTCGGTGAAGTGGAAAATCCGGACGGCATCGGTGAGGTTGGCTCGCTGGCTTGCGGCGATGCCCTTAAACTGACGTTCAAGCTCGACAAAAAAGGCAAAATCGCCGAAGCAAAATTCAAAACGTTCGGCTGCGCAAGCGCTATCGGGACATCATCGGTGTTGACCGAGATGATCAAAGGCCTGACGCTGGACGAGGCAGCCAAGTTGACCAACAAAGACATCGCCGACTACCTGGGCGGGCTGCCGGAGCAGAAAATGCACTGTTCGGTTATGGGCAGAGAAGCTCTTGAGGCCGCGATCGAAAATTATCAAGGCGGCGGCAAAAAAAAGCACGAGCTTGGCGGCACTGTCGTCTGTACCTGCTTTGGCGTCACCGACAAGGAAATCGAGCGTGTCGTTATCGAGAACGACCTGACAACCGTCGAAGAAGTAACGAATTACTGCAAGGCGGGCGGCGGCTGCGGCGGCTGCCAGGGCGAGATCGAGAAGATCATAGAAAAGATACAGGGAGACAAGGTAAAAGAAGTCTCCGTACCGGCACCTCGCCGGACCGGCAAGCTGACGAACATCCAGAAGATTCAGCTCATCCAGCAGACGATTAACGAGCAGATCCGGCCGGCCCTAAGAGCACACGGAGGTAATATCGAGTTGATCGACGTCGAAGGAGATAAAGTCATCGTTGCATTTAGAGGAATGTGCGCCCAGTGCAAGCTGACCGAGTTTACAATGAAGGACGTGGTCGAGGCGAAACTGAGAGAATTTGTTTCCAAAGAACTTTTCGTCGAAGAGGATAAAGAGTCCGCACAAGAGCCCCACAATCACAGAGAGTAAATCATGAAGACCGTATATTTCGATAACAACGCAACTACAAAAGTCGCCGAGGAAGTACTTGAAGAAATAAGGCCGCTGTTCTGTGAACTGTACGGCAATCCTTCGAGCATGCACACGTTCGGCGGTCAGATAGGCCGAAGAATCCGCCAGGCGCGCGAGCAGGTTGCCGATCTACTTGGCTGCGATCCGAGCGAGATTGTTTTTACAGGCTGCGGCACCGAAAGCGACAACACCGCTATCAAAGGTGCGCTTGCCGCGGCGCCGAACAGGCGCACAGTCATAACCACAAGAGTTGAGCATCCGGCCGTATTGGCGGTTTGCCGGGAACTGGAAAATCACGGTTATACGGTCATCGAGTTGAACGTGGACAGGCAGGGCCGGCTCGACATGGCAGAACTGGAGGAACAGCTTGACGATGATACCGTTCTGGTGACAATCATGTACGCCAACAATGAAACGGGAGTTGTGTTTCCGATCGAAAATATCGCCGAATTAGTCACAAGCAAAGGGGCGATTTTCCATACCGATGCGGTTCAGGCCGTTGGCAAAATCCCGCTGAACCTCTCGAAAAGCAATATCGACCTGCTCAGTCTTTCAGGCCATAAGCTGCACGCGCCGAAGGGCGTGGGCGTTCTCTACGTCCGCAAGGGAACACGGCTGTCGCCGTTTATGCTGGGCGGCCACCAGGAAGCGGGCCGAAGGGCCGGTACGGAAAATGTCCCCGGGATCGTCGGCCTCGGCAAAGCCTGCGAACTGGCGGCGGAAAATCTCGAAGCCGAGAACAGCAAAGTTAAAGCCCTGCGCGATAAACTTGAGAAAAAAATATTGCAGAAGTGCCCGGACTGCCGGATCAACGGCGATCCGGATAATCGCCTGCCCAATACGACCAATATCAGCTTCGAGTACATCGAGGGCGAAGCAATCCTGCTGATGCTGGATAAATATGGAATTTGCGCAAGCAGCGGCTCGGCGTGCACATCCGGCTCGCTGGAGCCCAGCCACGTCCTGCGAGCGATGGGCGTGCCATTCACCGCCGCCCACGGCTCCATCCGCTTCAGCCTGAGCCGGTACAACACCGAAGAAGAGGTAGACTATACAATCGAAAAGCTCCCCCCAATTATAAACCAGCTCCGGGAACTCTCACCATTCGTGATGAAGTAGTTCCTTTTTTTTGCTGGAACAACCTGTACTTTCTCTATTCGCGAGCAGTGCCCCAATATCATTCTGGGAATGCTCGCCACATCAGGTACGCCACATGTTCGTCCAGTAATAGGCGGTGCCTTTCTTATTATAAGTCTCTTTAGTTTCCGTTGATCCATCTGCTTTTATTTTTGATCTTCAATTAAAGTCACAATAATAGATTTCCGATAACTCTAATAACCACAGTTGATTTAATAAAAACTCAAAGATGATATTCTGAGAGGTAACTATATGGGTTGCTGCGTAGGAAAATCGAATGACTACCAACCAATGCCATCGACCAATCCCCTTAAGAGTAAAATAAATTTTAGTCTGGATAGACTTGTCGCCTTACTCAATTCTTCAAACTTATCAGAATCAATATATTACTATGTCATGACTACTATACGAAGGCGCGGCGATACTCTCCAACATATTGGCTCTGGTCCCAATTGGCAAGGAGGAATCATCACGTTATGCACATGTAAACATTACATGCGAAGCCTCCGCGATGTCAATAATTGGCGAGGGACTTGGGTTGCAGGGTTTTCTACTATCAGTGAACATGTTGGCAGAAACTTTCTTATGTATCTGATGCGCATTGACAAAGCTTTTGAATCTCATTGGAGCCTATGGGACGAATTGACTACACAGGTTAGACAGGCCAAATCTACGGATACAAACCAGTTTGGAGATGTTTACAGACCGTTAGGAAGAGATACACAAGAAAATCAATTCAATGCCTGTAGCTATCACCAGCCGCACCAATCACATAAACGCAGGTACGACTGGCCCCGAGACATCAATTACCAGAGAAATGGTAATCATCGAAGGTCTGCTTTGCTTTTAGGTGATGAGGAATATAGCTTTGTATGGGATAAATGTGAGATCCTTTTTAACTCAGAAAACATTGGACGCGGACATAGAACAGTTGAGCTTGGGGATTTTCTTCACAATCATCTATGCGAGGCTAATTGCAGAAGCATTCTGTAGAACGGATTAAAAACATTACCCTCGTGAAATGCCATACAATCGAATCGCTTCCAACTACTATAGCCGCCATTATGGATTTCATGCTCTGGTTTCTTTCCCAAATCAACATCACGGAATATAACCAATTATATCTTACACATCTCCCTGCCCAAGCGCCGGGTAATGGATATAATCAATAATTGCTCAAGGTCGGAATCAAATCCATAGCCCATTGCGTCAGGATTTGATCTTGGAACACGTACGTCTACAAATTTCGCTATGCTGAAAGGTTATGTACATCAGATGGCATCTTATTCAGCACAAGCGTTTTTAGCTCAAGCTTCTTGCTGGCGTTGTCAATGTCAATGCCCACAAGATTGCCATTTGTGTCATAGTCGAGAACGACGCCCTCAGAGACTTCCCTGCTCTCGACACTCGACCGTTCGGCGAGGTCGATATATAGCGAATCTGTTTCCGGATAATAGTTGAGTTTCATCTTTTGTATCCCCTGTCAGGAAAGGCGTTATGTATCGTAACTTTGTCTTCAAGGGTTACCACACGCAGAACCTTTCCTTCTAAATTTTTTACAATACCCCAAAATCGAAATCGGTTACCCTCCTGCTCCTCAACACGGAGTGGATTTTCCAAAACATGAATACACCACTCTTTTTTGATATAGGGCCGCTTTCTGAGCACCTCTTTCTCGAAATAATCGGTGAATTTATACTGCATTCGATTATTATACTAATCAACGGTTCGAAAAGCCATAGAGATATTAGCATTATTGATAACAAGACAAAGCATATAAATACAGAAATCGATAGCGCAGTTGTGGTGTTCTTTCATTTAATTCAAACTTAGCTTCCCCCGTTTATGTCTCCTATTCCGCCGAGAATGGAGCCTTCGCTTTTTCGGGAACCGCCGAAGAAGCCAGTTCCGAGCCGTCTGGTAAACACGATACTGGCTTTTGTGCCCTTGGCTGCATAGAGGAAGGCATCCTTCTGGCAGAAACGCTTTTGTCGAATACCGGCAAAAGATGCAGCAGGTCCTTGACAGCTTTTGACTAATGACAGAGGATTGACGAATGACGGATCGATAATTGATTATCAATATATCAACAACAGATCAGGCCCTATGTGTTTATACCATCGCCGATTCAAGCATTTGTTCTGCTTCGGATTCGCTGTTGGCCTGTTCGCCGGGCTTAAAGGGCAGCGGTTCGGCAAACTGAACGGCAACCCGACGTATAAAGCTGTTGACGTCCTCCACCCGGCAGACATAACTCCACCGCGTGAAGTTGGCCATATCGAACGAATCATCGGATCCGTATCGTGGCACGCTGAAACGGGCGTTTATATGCTGTCCCGGATGGGGACAGCCATCCTGTGCATAACAGGTAAACGCTGCCCCCCTGCTGCAAACATCAACCATTTGCCCCTGTGAGAGAGCATGATCGACATTTTCGGCGAACCAGATGGGCCAATAATAACGCAGTCTTTGTTCTGTTCTTCGATCGCTATTTTCTTCCATTGTAAATTCCTCAAAATCTCTTACTATTACCTGCGAATCGACTGATTTATTGGCCGACTTTAAAGGACGCCGCCGGGAAAATCACAGCCTATTGGATTGATAAGGATATTCATTGCTTTTTTCGTTTGCTATTGTGGAAAACCTGCTTTAAGCTTTTTTTGATTTTTTTCTTCATTCGGCGGAGATACTCCTATAATCAGTCACTGAAGTGCGAACAGTAAATTTTTCTCGACACATTTTGAAGCTGAAGCGCAAACTATATTATGACCAATATTGGCCCATCGATGGTTTCGGCTGCTGATTATGGCTGTACCTGGATAAGAATACAGAGCTAAAAATTGCAAAAGGCTTGCAGCAGGGCAATCGCCAGGCATGGCTGCAACTGTACGAGGCGTACGCCGAGCCTGTCTGGCGAAATATCTCCCGGCTTACAGGCGGCGACTCGGCTGCTGTCGCCGATATTGTGCAGGAGACGTTTCTCGCTGCCGCTCGCTCGGCACGGAAATTCAATCCCGACCGCGGCACGCTCTGGGTATGGTTGTGGATAATCGCCAGACGCCAGGTCGCTCTTTACTATCGCAAACAAAAACCGGAAATCGTGCTGAGCCAGGCCCGGCAATGGTGGACCTCGCTGGACAGCGAGAAATTCGATTGGATCGACGCCAGAGCAGATATGCCGCCGGATATTCTCGAATCGCAGGAGTTGGCAGTGCTGGTTAGGTCGGTCTTGAGGGAATTACCGGGCGATTATCAGACCCTGCTGCTGGCCAAATATGTCGATAACCATCCGGCCGAACGAATCGCCGGGCAGATGGATTGCTCAGAAACAGCGGTTCGCTCGAAGCTGGCGCGAGCAAGAAACACTTTCCGGAAGGCATTCAAAAAGATAACAAATTCATCACCAAAAGCGTGTGAGGTGTCAATATGACAGCACAAAATGATAAAAATAAAGATAAAAACATGATATAACGATGGTGTTACTGTCTCAGATTGCCAGTTTCTTGCACTAGCCTGGTAAATTCTCTGCCGCGTTGCTCGTAGTTTTCGAACATATCGTAGCTTGCGCAGGCGGGGCTGAGTAAGACGACGTCACCGGCTTCTGCGAGTTGATTTGCAAGTTGGACGGCATCGGCGAGAGAATCAGCAAGCTCGATTTTGGTATTTCTTAATTGAAGATTGCTTCGCTTTGCTCGCAATGACGTTTTAGTGTTATTTATCGCCGAAGCGATTTTGGGGGCTGTTGTGCCGATCAGGATTGCCGCTTTGGCCTTTTCGGCGATTTTCTCGCCCAGTTTGTCGAACGGGATGTCCTTATCGTATCCGCCGGCGATGATGATTGTCGGTTGCTCGAAGGCATCCAGAGCGGTGATAGCTCCCTCCGGCGTGGTTGCCTTCGAATCGTTGTACCACGAAATGCCGTTTATTGTTTCAACCAGTTCGAGCCGGTGCGGCAACGCTTTGAACGCCGGCAGAGCATTTTTTATATCGTCATCAGTAACATCAAAAAGCCCGGCAATTGCCATAGCCCCGGCGAGGTTCGAAAGGTTGGCCCGGCCGGGCAATGCAAAACGCTCGCGAAGCTCATCGCCTACATCGTCGGCAGAGAATTTGATGCAAATCCTGCCGGCCTCATTCTTGTATTTCTCGAACCATTCGGCGGCAATTTTGTCTTCGGCATTGAAAATAGAGACGGCGGCGCGGTTACCGTTCGGTTTTTGAAATTTGAAGATGTTCTCTTTCGCGGCACAATAATTTGCAAATGTTCCGTGCCGGTCGAGATGGTTCGGCGTCAGATTCGTCAACATCGCGACGTCTGGTGCTTTTTGAATTTCCGCCAATTGTTCAAGCTGGAAACTCGACAGCTCCAATACAACCAAATCGTTTTGGCCAATTTGATCTATCGTTGTTAATAATGGCTGGTTGCCGATGTTGCCGCTTAGCCAAACTTTTTCGTATTGCGTATCGCGTAGTGCGTATTGCGTGGCTTGAGATTGCTTCGCTTCGCTCGCAATGACACTGTCAGATGTCGTATTTTTGAGAAGATGGGCGGTCATGGCGGTGGTTGTACTTTTACCGTTAGCGCCAGTTATGCCGATTATCTTCGCCGGGCACAGCTCGAAGAAGATGTTTATCTGGGACGTCACAAATCTTTTTGCCCGGCGGGCGATTTGGAGAAACTTATTGTCGCCGGGGACAGCAGGATTGGCGACAATAATGTCGGTCTGCTCAAAGTCCGCCGGGGCGTGTGAGCCGAGGCGAAATTCGATGCCGTCAAGGTCCCGGAGCCGGTTTATCGAATCGCTTAGCTGCTCGGCCGAGGCCAAATCCGTTACGATTACCTTAGCACCGGCACCGTGGGCGAACATGGCAACATCAACACCGCCGCCAAAGCGGCCCAGGCCCATTACCAAAACAGTCTTACCGGCAAATTCATACTTGTGATTTTGCATCTGGTTCACTTCTCATAGAGATCGTTTGTGTCACGATAATATAATAATAGTCTAAGTCTTCCCGGAATGCAGGACAAGCAAAATCAGCCATTCGAACCATTTGGCTTGGTGCCCTGGTAGAGGCAGGCTACGCCGAAAGTCAGCGGCATTGCACTGATGTTAGAAAAGCCGGCTTTTTGCATCAGGCGGCGGAAATCGTCGGCGCGGCGGAAATTTTCGATGCTTGTATTCAGATAGCGATAGGCATTATTGTCGCTGGAGAGCAGGCGTCCGAGCAGCGG
>CAYTNN010000010.1:19861-24275 GCA_964439135.1 uncultured Pirellulales bacterium | reverse complement strand
AGAGTCAGCATGTTTTCGGATATGTCCAGCCCGACCGCCTCGACAATATTGGGATTTCGGTCAAGCAGCGTAATCAACACGTCGCCTGTACCGGTCGCCAGATCGAGGACTCGGAGTTTCTCGTTCTTAACGACGGCGTCGGCGAGCCTGCGGCGCCAGGAAAAATCCCGCCCGAATGAAAACAGGTGATTGAGCCTATCATAGGCCGGCGCGATACGGTCGAACATTTGACCGACCGTGTTTGAATTCATATTGCTGGACATTCCTTTGACGGGTTCCGCGTTAGTCTCAGAGCTTTGTCTGCATCGCGGTTGCCAAATCGACTTTAGCGTCGATTACGGCCTGCTCGATACATCTTTTCCAGTCGTCGCCGAACTGGTCCTTGTATTTCGGCTTTTCATAGGCATAGATAATCGAGCGAGAAGCGTTAATCAACGCTCCGGTTCCGTCGGGTTTGCAGAATCGCACACAATCGGCGGCCGATGCACCCTGCGAACCATAACCCGGTACGAGAAACCATATCTTGTCGTATTTCTGCCGCAAAGCGGATGTGATATCCGGCGCGGTTCCGCCCACAACCATTCCCACGTTGCTGTAGCCGTCCTTACCGATTCGATCGTCTTGATTGGCGATTTCTCCGATGACATCAGCGAGCTTTTCGTACATTCTTTGGCCGTCAGCGTCAGCGAAATCCTGGATTACTGCCGCGGATGGATTGCTGGTTCGCACCAGCACAAAGACGCCTTTGCCCTGCTTGTTGGCCATATCCGCAAAAGGCTTTATACCGTCGGCCCCTGTGTAGCCGTTGATAGTTATGGCGTCCGGTGCCAGTGTATCTTCAAGTCCGGCCAGTTCCGGATTTTCCAGATGAGCGGCGGCGTAAAGTTCCGCCGTGTGCCCGATATCACCTCGCTTGACATCGCCGATAATCTCGATGCCCAAATCGTCAGCCTCGGTGATCAGGTTGTAGTAAGTTTCCATGCCTTCCCAGAGATATCTCTCGAAAAAGGCGATATTTATTTTCACCGCTGGCACCATCGGCGCGACAATCCGCATCGTCTGCGTGCAAAAATCGAAGATTGCATCGACCGCTGCTGCAGCATCAAATTCGTCGTTCATCTGGCGGTGGCTTCTAATCGCCTCCGGAAGCCTTGTATAAACCGGATCCAGACCGACGATTAAAGACGTTTTCTTAGTTCTCACTGCCTCACAGAGGCGGTCAGCAAAATGACTTGCCATTATCGAGCCCTCGTACTTGGAAAATACTTTTGATAATACGTTTCAGCTACTATAATCATAGAAATGGTTTCGAGCAAGAGAGAAATACGAAATATGGCAACAGATTCGAAAATACATAAGAAATCGAGACGTAAGAAATTAGTCTTGTGGCTTTTAATTGACTTGGCCGTAGCAGCCGTTGTTTTTGCTTTGTTAGTCTACAGGCCCGGTCGTTATGATCCGCCGGATTTTGACTCGTACGACCTCGAGAATGGGCAGGTCAGCCCGTACCTGACGCATGAATTATCGCCTCAAGTCTACAATAATTCTCAGCGTGGCGAGCCTTTCGATCTGGTCGTTACGCAGAGTGGTGTGAACGAAATTGTCGACGGGATGGGATGGCCGAAGTACTCCGAGGGCGTTATGCTGTACGCCCCTGCGGTGCTTTTTGTGCCGGGATCCGTCGTGCTGATGGGAACGGCGAATATCAAGGGCTTGGAAGTTATCATTACGATTGAGCTTGAGCCGAAGATTGATGAGCGGAAGATGTTAAATTTACACGTGGTAAAAGTCAAGGTTGGCGCTGTGAATATTACGCCGCTCGCCAGGATGATGGGCAAGAAGATGTACGCCGAAAGACTTGCTATGTTGCCTGTGGACACAGAGGCTTTACAGACAAAGATAGTGGCGTCATTGCTTAACGAAGAAGCCTTCGAGCCCGTTTTCAGCGTTGAAGATAACAAGGTGCGAGTTGAGAAAATCACTATATACAAGGAGAAACTAACGGCTCGTCTGGTACCGGCTTCGTAGCTTCTCTCGTATTATGAATCTCGAAGATTTGAAGAGAAAAGCTCAAAAACAAAGGAAAATACATGAAATTCGACAATTTGGCCCCGGATGCAGAAAACTGAGAAAACTATCTGCTACGGCATGTTGAGGCCCAAAAAAAGGATATTCGCTATAAAAAGACATATTTATGCGGACTTTCGATGTTTATTGCGGCGGTTTTATGCTCTACATCAGGTACGGCCTAAAAATTATACAAATTTGGTAAAAAAGTTATTGCTCTTAACGGATTTGACGATTATTATAAGAAGTTTAGTTATAAGGATTAACAGCTGCCAATACTAAAACTTTGAACTAAATAGGTGTTTGAAATGCTTTTGACAGGATTATCTGACAGTGCAAAGTAGGCGAACCATGGATGTGCACGACCGCGCTTATGCGCATATCGTGGTTTGGCAATCGCTGTTTCTGCTTCAATGTCGGGAAACGAATGAGGTTATATTACTGGGTTCCCACTTGCAGGAAGATTTGCAGAATCGGGGCCCCGAACGGAGGCAGATGATGTAGCGCAAGGTGAAATAAAACCTCTATTCGTTTTTGGCGTGAAAGGGAGTCTCTTATCAGCGGCTCCCCCGATTGAAGTGGAAACCTGGTGGTTTCCATTTTTTTTGCATGGCAAAGGTTTTAGTGCCGGGTTGCAAGATATTAGTCAGGAAGTAAAAACGATGAATCAGGAATTACTACGAATCGTTGAGAATATTGCTCGCGACAAAAACATCGATAAGGAATCGATATTTGTTGACCTGGAAGAAGCAATGATTTCTGCGGCGAGAAAGCATTTTGCCGAGCCTGAAAGTAATATAGTCGTAAACATCGACCGCGGCACGGGAGAGATTACCGCCTCTAAAGATGATGTGCAAATTGACATAAAACAGCTCGGCCGAATCCCTGCCCAGACCGCCAAACAGGTGATTATCCAGAAAATACGGGCTGATGAGAGAAACAGTATCTATGCCGAGTTCGTTCAGCGAAAAGGAGAAATCATAAGCGGCGCGGTTGTGAGATACGAAAGCGGGGCACTGATAGTCAACCTGGATCGCTGGACCGAAGGTTTTATGCCGAAAGGTGAACAGATAATGGGCCAGACACACCGGGTAGGCGAGAGAGTACGGTGTTTGATTCTCGATGTAAAGGAAACCTCGAACCAGGTCAAAATCATTCTCTCTCGCACGCATCCTGATTTTATTCGCCGGTTGTTTGGGTTGGAAGTGCCGGAGATCAGTGAAAAAATTATCGAAATACGTGCACTTGCCCGAGAAGCGGGCTACCGGACCAAAGTCGCGGTGGTGTCATTCGATGAGAAGGTCGATCCCGTTGGGGCATGCGTAGGTGTGCGGGGCAGCAGGATAAAGAACATAGTTGAGGAACTCGGCGGAGAAAAAATAGATATTGTCCGCTGGAATGAGTCGTCCCAGGTGCTTGTATCAAATGCGTTAATGCCGGCTAAGGTCAGTGAAATCGCCTTGTGTTTCGAATTAGGACGGGCGACAGTCGTTGTGGATGAAGAGCAGCTAAGCCTGGCCATCGGTAAGCACGGGCAAAATGTTCGGTTAGCCGCCAGATTGACCGGCTGGGATATCGATATACTTACGCCTGAGGAATACAATCGAGGTATTGAACAACTGGCGAACTGCGTAAAGGCAGTTGAAGGTGTTGATGAGGCAATGGTTGACAAGCTGATAGCACTGGGTGTCATATCAGTCTCGGACCTGGAGGATGTAGGGATAGAACCTTTGATAAATGAGCTAAAGATAGACTCGGGCATCGCCGGCAAGCTGGTTGCAGCAGCAGTCAAGGAAGCCGAACGCCTGGTAGAAGAGTCGAAACAAAACGAGGCGGAAAAGGAACTTGCTCAGCAGAGTAAGGCAAAAGATAACGAATAATTAATGTATCTCGTTCGGGATATAGCATCATAAACACGAATGAGATTGGAGATTTTTTTTGGCTGCTACAAGAGTTTACATTTTAGCCAAAGAGCTTGGAGTAAAAAGCTCTGCTATTGTAAAGAAATGCCAGGATGAAGGTCTGGACATAAAGAACCACATGTCGGTGATTTCGGTTGGGCTGGCGGCGACTATCCGGGAATGGTTCAGCGAAGGAGACAACGTTACAACGATCGAGACCTCTGATAAGGTAGATCTGAAAAAGGTCCGAATAAAGAAAAAGAAGGAAACAAAGAAGAAACCGGCGGAGAAAGAAAAAACAGATAAAAAAGACAAGGAGGTAAAGCCGGCTGCCAAGCGGACCAAGGCGACTGCGGTAGCGGAAACCAGTCAAAGTGAACAGCCGGCAACAACCGACGATGTTGACGTGCAATCGGTTACTGCGGTAATTGCCGAAGAACCGCCAC
>CAYTNN010000010.1:0-19761 GCA_964439135.1 uncultured Pirellulales bacterium | reverse complement strand
CGGGTTGTTCGAGTCGAGGCGCCCGAGCCGATAAGACGATCAAGACCGAAACCAAGAGTCAGGTACGATGCACCTGTCACCGAACCTTTGATGTACAGCCAAAAGAACAGTATGAATCAAGCTCTCGCTCCGACCAAAGAAAAGGGACACTCGCCGAAGCGACATAAAGAAAGAACACATGGACGAAGGCGAAACGAGCGAGAAGTGGAAACGGTTAGGAAGCTTAAGCCTGATAGCAAATGGCGTCAAATAGATATCGAGGAAAGGCGAGCCCGGCTTGATGCGGCCGGCGGCGAGGGTCTGCGATCAAGGCCGATGCGTAAAATTGCTACCAAGTTCAAGCAAAAAATCTCTACGTCTGTCAGGCCGAAAAAAGCCTTTATCAGCGAGCCGATTACAGTAAAGGATTTATCCGCGGCTCTGGCGATTAAATCAACGGACATTATCCTCAAACTCATGCAGCAGGGTGTAATGGCAACGGCCAATCAGGTCATCAGTAATGACGTTGCCGAGCTGGTTGCTCTGGAGTTTGAAACTGAGCTGGTGGTGGAACATCAAAGCACGCTGGAAGAGAAGATACGAGGAGAGTTTGAAAAGCGTGATAGAAAGAAAATCCAGAGGCGGGCGGTAGTCGCTGCAATGCTCGGGCATGTCGACCACGGCAAGACGAGCCTGCTGGACAAAATCCGTTCGACTCATGTTGCTTCCGGCGAGGCCGGCGGCATTACACAGCACATCGGAGCATCTGAAGTTACATGGGACAATAAGAAAGTAACATTTCTCGATACTCCGGGCCACGAGGCTTTTACTGCCATGCGCGCCAGAGGCGCCAACATGACCGACGTTGTTGTGTTGGTCCTGGCTGCCGACGATGGAGTGATGCCCCAGACCGTTGAGGCGATAGCCCACAGCAAAGCTGCGAATGTGCCTATCATTGTGGCGTTGAATAAAATAGATTTGCCCGGCTGCAACATAAATCGTATTTATTCCCAGTTGGCCGAGGCGGATCTGGCGCCTTCCGAATGGGGAGGCCAGACCGAAGTCGTCAAGACCAGTGCAATTACGGGCGAGGGCATAAATGATTTGCTCGAATCCCTCGATTACGTTGCCGAATTGCTCGATCTCAAGGCCGATCCGACGATCCCGGCGGCAGGATGGGTGGTCGAGGCGAGGATGTCGGCGCAGCGCGGCCCGGTGGCCACTCTGTTAATCAAGGAAGGTCAACTGAAAAGCGGCGATGTCATACTTGCCGGCAGTGCTTACGGCAGAATCAAAATGCTCAAAAACAGCTACGGCAAGAAAATAAAGACAGCCTCAAGTTCTATGCCGGTGGAGATTACGGGGCTTAGCGATGTTCCCCAGGCGGGCGACAGATTTTACTGTCTGGATGATATCAACAAAGCCAAGGCCGCTGCGGAGGAAAATCAAACAAACTACAGAGAACGCTCGCTGGCAGAGCGGACACAGGTAACTCTGGATAATTTATTCAGCCAAATAGAAGCAGGCAAAACAGAATCATTAAATCTTATCATTCGGGCGGATGTCCAGGGATCGGTTGATGTCTTAAAGAAGTATTTATCTGATCTAAGCGTCGAGGAAGTAAAGATTAATATTTTGCACGCTGCACCGGGTGGAATTACAGAGGGTGACGTTGTGCTTGCCGAGGCGTCGAATGCCATTATTATTGGCTTTAACGTTGTCAGCGAAGAACACGCGGCCAAGATTGCGGAAGCCAAGGGTGTCGAGATCAGACTCTACAGCATCATATACCGCATAACCGAAGATTTGCAAAAATCAATGGTCGGTTTGCTTGAGCCGGAAGAGACAGAAAGCACGCTTGGCAGAGTTGCCATAAGAAGTACGTTTAAGATTTCACGAATTGGAACGGTGGCCGGCTGCTACGTCAGCAGTGGGCACGCGAGTAACCACGCCAAGATAAGGCTGATACGCGATAATATTGTGCTCAAAGACAATCTGAGCATTGAGTCGCTAAAGCATTTCAAGGATGACGTTCGTGAAGTCAAAGCAGGCCTGGAGTGTGGAGTTAAAATAGCTGGATTCGACGATGTTAAAGTCGATGATGTGCTTGAGTTTTATGAGATCGTGAAAGTAGCAAGGACCCTTTAGATTAACAATATATATTGACAATTGACTATTAATACAGGATTTGGGAGTTATAGCTCCCAAATAATTGTCAATATCTGATAATAAACAGTAAGTGTTCGGATGGCAACTCGAAGGCAGGAAAAAGTGGCTCGCATTGTAAAAGAGGCAGTCAGCGATGCTATTGCCCACCATCTTAATGACCCGCGTATTAGTGGATTCGTGAGCGTAACGAGGGTTGATATGACAACCGATTTACGCAATGCCAACGTATATATCAGCGTTTTTGGCAGTGACGAAGCGGGTCAGAATAAGGCTTTTGCAGCAATAACACATGCAAAAAGCCGGATACAATCTATTTTAGCAAGTCAAGTACAGAGCAAATTCTGCCCTGTTTTGCATTTTTACAAAGATGAGAAATTCAAAAAAACACTGGAAATTTTGAATCTGATCGACCAGGCTGCTAAAGAGTTTAAGGATAAGGATTCGGACTCAGAAGATGAGTTGATGAGTGAATAAGTCAGTGCGTATACGCATTTAAGCAAATAGATATTAACATAATCATTCCGGCAGAGGTTGGTATGAAGAACAGTAAAGATTATTCCAAAAAAATACAAAAGCTATATCGCTCTTTGAGTCGTAAATCTCCGAAGGTGCAAAAGGTCAGCCATGAGACAATAATAGACTCGATTATCCATGCTGTCATAAGCGCTGAGATGAGCGAAAGGATGACAGATTCTGTTATCAGGAAATTCGCCGACTATTTCGTCGATTGGAATGATTTGCGTGTTTCCCGATCGGAAGAGATTGTTGAAGTTCTGGGCAAGGACAACCATGTAACAATGGATATAGCTTCGACAATCACCAGAATTTTGAATGGCATATTCAACGAATATCACAAAGTCAGCTTAGAGGCATTGAAAAAGATCGGCAAGCGTCCGGCCAAGCAGGCTCTTGAGAAAATTGATGGGATTAGCCGTTTCGTCGTAGATTATTGTTTGCTCACATCCCTGGGTGGGCACGCCATACCGCTTACGGAAAAGATGATAAAATATCTCAGAACCAACGAGCTGGTTAATCCGGATGCTGATGAGCAGCAAATAGGAGGATTTTTGGCCAAGCAGATTTCAGCCAAAAACGGATACGAATTTTATACACTCTTAAGGCACGAGAGCGAATCAGCCAAGGCGAAAAAGGAAACTAAAGCAAAAACGACACGTAAAAAGACAAGCAAAACAAAAACTAAGAGCAAGACAAAAACAAAGACAAAAGCGAAGAAGAAAACAACCAGAAGGAAAAAAGCCTGAAACGTAAACTCCGAAGCATAGCGCATAAAATTATGACTGAAAAGATACTAAAATTGGGCATACCGGCAGGCAGTCTGCAAAATGCAACGATCGAACTTTTTGATAAAGCTGGATTCCATATCCTTGATTCCAAGAGAAGCTACCTGCCTCGCATAGATGATGGGCAAATCCAGCTTATAATGCTTCGGGCGCAGGAAATGAGCAGATATGTCGAAGATGGCGTTATTGATGCCGGTATTACCGGTTATGACTGGATAATGGAAAACGGTTCAGATGTGGTCGAGATATGTGAACTTGCATACAGCAAAGCCACGAGCAACCCGGCCAGATGGGTCTTGGCAGTGCCTGATGAATCGAATGTCAAGAGTATGAAGGATTTGGCCGGCGGGATAATCGCTACCGAGCTTGAGAACGTAACGAAAAAATATTTTGAAGACAGAAACATCGACGTAAAGGTCGAATTCAGTTGGGGCGCCACTGAGGTTAAAGCGCGGCTGGTGGATGCAATCGTGGAACTTACCGAGACCGGTTCTTCTCTGCGGGCGAATAACCTGCGTATTATAGACACCGTGATAAGCTCTACGACAAGGTTTATAGCGAATAAGAAGGCTTTGGACGATAAATTCAAGCGAGAGAAAATAGATAACATCTCAATCCTGCTCAACGCGGCAATCGAAGCCCGCAGTAAAGTCGGCTTGAAGATGAACATCAAAAAGGAAGCTTTGGAAACCATCCTGCAGATACTGCCGGCCGAGAAAAGTCCGACTGTTTCGGCTCTGGCTGATCCGGATTATATAGCAATTGAGGTAATTATCGAGGACCAAATCGAGCGTTCCCTGGTCCCGGCACTCAAAAGAGCGGGGGCTTCCGGCATAATCACATATCCTCTCAATAAGGTTATTCATTAGTAATTACCACGATACAAGCTACTGTTTTCTTGCCTTCTGTATCAAATTCGGTATACTTACCATAAAACCTCTATAATTGGATTTAAGACACCGTTGAATTACGGGAAATTTTATTTGTGACGAAACGAATTGCTATTTTGGGTTCGACCGGGTCGATCGGCAAGAACGCGCTGCGGGTAATAGATTCGCTCGGGCCTCAGTACGAAGTAGTTGCCTTGAGCGCTCACAGCAGCGTGGAGCTTCTGGCTGAACAGGCCAGGCGTTATAAGCCCGGATTTGTTGCTATTACAAACTCTGACTATGAAGAGCAGCTTCGCGGATTTATCGGCGATTTGGATATTGAGATACTGGCCGGGCCGGATGGTTTAATAAAGATCGCCGAGCTTCAGGATGTTGATGTCGTCCTTACCGCAGTTGTCGGTGCGGCGGGTTTGCCTGCGGTTTTTGCCGCCGGGCGAAAAGGCAAGAGGCTTGCAATCGCCAATAAAGAACCCCTTGTTATTGCCGGAGAGCTGCTCAAGAAGGAAATTAAGAAAAATGGCGGTGTTATTTTGCCGGTGGACAGCGAACACTCGGCGATTTTCCAGGCTATGCAGTCAGGTAGTAAAGAAGAAGTCAATAAAATCATCCTGACAGCTTCGGGCGGACCTTTCAGGCAGGCAAGCGCCGATGATATCCGAAATGTAACTTTAGAGCAGGCTCTTGCACATCCTGTCTGGGATATGGGCCCGAAAATCACCATTGACTCGGCGACCATGATGAATAAGGCGTTTGAGATTATCGAGGCCCGCTGGCTTTTTGATATACCTGTGGAAAAAATTGAAGTTTTAATTCATCCTGAGTCGATAGTTCACTCAATTGTTGAATTTGTAGACGGCTCGATGATAGCACAGCTCGGCCAGCCTGATATGTGTCTTCCTATTCAATATGCCCTGACGTATCCGGCGCGTGTTGCCGGGATTGCCAGGGCACTTCGCCTTGAGGAAATTGGTACACTGACGTTTGAAAAACCCAATCTGGAGACGTTTCGTGCCCTGTCGTTAGGTTATGAGGTTGCGCGAACAGGTGGTACGGCTCCGGTTGTTTTTAACGCCGCAAATGAGGCTGCTGTCGAAGAGTTCTTGGCGGGGAGAATCAAATTTGTTAATATAATCGAAATTATCGAAAATTGCCTGAATAGGCATAATGTTAAAACAACGGTTTCTCTCGAAGAGGTCCTTGAGGCGGATGCCTGGGCCAGAAGAGAGGTTGCGGAATTGGCGTATAGCGTGTAAGTTCTGGTCGGTCCGTTGATTTTGGAGGTGTTTTAATGTCGAAAGCTACAATTTTATCCGGCAAGTATTTTCGGATGTTTTTGATGACCATCATTGTCGTCCCTGTGATTCTTTTAATTGCCCGGAATATTGGGTTTTTTGGCAATGCGCTGCTGGTTTTGCTCGGATTTGGTGCGGTGGTAATAGTCCATGAATTCGGACACTTCATTGTTGCCAAATTATCCGGTATAAAGGTCGAAGCTTTTTCACTTTTCATGCCGCCGATATTATTGGGAGTACAAAAAACAGAAGAAGGTTTGCGGATTCGTATATTGCCGGAGATTTTGCCGAAAAAAGGCGATGATTCCGGTAATGGCGCGTTGTGTTTTACCATCGCAGGTAAGTATAAGGCCAGTGATACCGAATATAGGGTTGGTCTCATTCCTTTCGGCGGTTTTGTTAAAATGCTTGGTCAGGAAGATACCGGGTCGGTCAAATCCAATGACGATCCTCGCTCGTATGCCAACAAGCCGCCTCACACCCGGGCGGCAGTTTTAGCAGCAGGTGTTACTTTTAACATTATTAGTGCCGTTATCGTTTTTATGATTGTTTTTCTGATTGGCATAAATTTAACGCCAGCCGTAGTCGGTGATGTGATGCCGAATTCACCGGCAGAGCGAGCAGGTCTGAAAGCCGGCGACGAAATAATTGAGATTGAAGGCGAAAGCGAAGATCTTGATTTTGGCAATATAGCGATAGCTGCTGCTTTGTCGGGCAAAGATGAAAAAGTCCAGATGAGAGTCAGGCATGAGGATGGCTCCGAAGAAGATTTAACACTTGTCGCCGAGCAGATACCGGGAGAGTCGCTCCGAGGTTTTGGCATCAGGTCCGGCCAGAGTCTGACGATTGCCGAGCTTGCCGAAGATGATGCCAAAGTATTATTTGAACGAACCGGGCTGCTTCCCGGCGACCGAATTACATCTGTTAACGGTAAACAGGTGCAGACCAAGTGGGAGCTGGATGGAATAGTGGAAAACACGCTCGCTCCCGATGTGACATTTTTGGTTGAGCGAACCGGCAAAGACAAGAAAGTGACATTGGTCGAGGCCAGGATTAAACTGGAAATGGCCCCATACGGGGACGGGCATATCTGCTCTATGGTGCCGCGGTTTCGAATGGAGAATCTCGGAGTTGAAAAGCCGTCTTCGACGAAGATGAACCGATTGTTGGAAAAAATCGGCGTTAAAAAGCCGCCGGAGGAGAAACCGTTCCTGAAAAGCGGGGATGTTATCCTGAATATCGGTGAAGTTGCATGTCCCACACACCATGAGTTCCGGGATACGGTAAAGAATTATGACAATAAAGATCTGCCGATACAGGTGTTGCGGGTGGACCCCAACGGCGTTGAAAAGCAGTATGCCTTCAGTGTCAGGCCAAAGCGCAAAAAAGATTCTGAGGGTGCAAGAATAGGAATTTCATTTAATATAATGTTTGATTCTGAGCATCCGGTTGTCGCCGAAACTATCACTGTTGAAAATGGACCGGCAAGGCTGGAGATTCCGCGTGGAGCATCGATCACTGCCGTTGACGGAGTGGCAGTGTCAAACTTTTACGATGTAATCCGGGAAATCAAACGATATTCGGACGAGCGCATTACGATTAATTATCGCCTAAATGAGCAGGTGGCGGGGGATATTCCTTTGGAGGTCGGCAATGGTGAAGGTCTTTTCGCTGTCAAATCAACTTTAGCAGAATCTATTCCTTTCGAGATTTTGGAAAGAACTTACAAAGCGGCAGGCCCTGTTGATGCCGTGGTGATGGGATACAGAAAGACCGTCATGTTTGTTGCGCAGACCTATGTGACCTTGAGGCGGTTGATTGGGGGTCTTGTCAGCCCGAAGGATCTCATGGGGCCTGTCGGCATTATGACGCTCAGCTATCGCATTGTTGCCGAACGGCCATTCGTTTACTACGTTTATTTTCTCGGCTTGATCAGCGCAGCAATCGCAGTGTTCAACTTCCTGCCGCTGCCGCCTCTCGATGGAGGTCTGGTTGTGCTTTTGCTGGCCGAGAAGATCAAGGGCTCGGCCTTGAGTGAGCGCGTGCAGGCGATTGTCGCCTATGCAGGCTGGGCGGTGATAGGGACACTTATTCTTTATGTCACGTTTAACGATATTGTAAGGAGTTTTTTCAGCTGAGTGTTGAGGATTATAAGCAGGGACACGGAATGATTTTATTCCGACCGGTTAAAGGATTCGAAAGTGTTGGATATGCTGGAGAAAATATCTTCGCAGGAGTATCACGAAAGTATACTTGGCGCTCTTAAAGAGCAAGATGAACAAATCTATGATCTGATAACCAGGGAATACGAAAGGCTTCAAAACAGCCTGCAGCTTATTGCCGCGGAGAATCAGTGCTCCAGGGCGGTTCTGGCGGCTCTCGGTTCGGTTGTTCAGAACAAGACGACCGAGGGTTTCCCCGGCGCCCGGTTCCATGGGGGCTGCGAGTTTGTTGACGACGTAGAGAGACTGGCCGCGGACAGGGCTAAAGAGACATTCGGAGCACAATACGCAAACGTGCAGCCGCATTCCGGCACCGCCGCCAACCAGATTGTCCTGACGGCTCTGCTGGAAAAAGGCGACAGAATTCTCAGTCTCGGCCTCGACCAGGGAGGGCATATCTCGCACGGAGCACGAGTCTCGTTCAGCGGCAAATTCTTTGATGTTGAGAACTATTACGTCAATCGAGAGACCCTTGTCCTCGACTACCATGCCATCCGGGACCAGGCAATTGCGTTCAGGCCGAAGCTGATCATCTGCGGGGCCACCGCGTATTCGCGAGTGATCGATTTCCAAGAATTCCGCCGGATAGCCGATGAAGTCGGTGCATATCTTCTGGCAGACATTTCGCACATCTCCGGACTGGTTATTGCCGGCGTGCATCCGTCGCCGGTTGACGAGGCACATTTCACCACGACAAGCACGTACAAACCCGGCGGTCCACGAGGCGGCCTGATATTGATGGGCAAAGACTACGACAAAACAATCAGCGTCTCGGGAAAAGAAAAGCCCCTGTGGGAGCATATCCAGAAAACGACATTCCCGGGAGTTCAGGGCACGCCTTATCTGAATAACGTGGCGGCAAAAGCGGTGTTCTTCAAGGAGACACTATCCGACGAGTATCGAGCCAGACAATTCAAGATCGTAGAAAACGCCAGGAGACTTTCAGATGATCTCATGAAACTGGGGTATGACGTGCTCACCGGCGGAACGGACAACCATATGGTGCTGGTCAATGTGGCGAATTTTCGAGAAGGTATGACGGGTGTCATCGCACAGAAATGTCTCGAAGACTGCGGCATCATCGTCAATATGAACAGGCTGCCTTACGACACGAAAAGCATGGCGGTCGCCAGCGGCGTCAGATTGGGCACCCCGATTGTCACGAAAAACAGAATGGGTGCAGCGGAGATGCACCGCATATCTGAGTTGATAGATGCCGTATTGAAGGGGGTAAGGGTAGTAACAAATAGTGAATACCGGATCAATGAATCCCTCAGCAGCGAAATCAGAAACAAAGTCATGCAATTGTGCCGCAAGTTCCCGATGCGTTAGACGCCGGAGGCGGCAAAGCACTATTTTTTTACGGTCCAGGCTTCCAGCTTATCCCCCAAACCAAAAGGCATACCAGACCAATAGTAGATATTTATCAGGGCCTTTTTTAAGAAGGTTCGTTTGGATTTATGACTTTGGCTGGTGTGTGCAGTTGCGGGAATTCTTTTTGAAAACCACCCGTAAACAGCATGAATTTCGGGAATGCCGTAGCTGCGAACTCCCACTTTAGCGATTTCCTCTTTAAGTCCTTTTTGCATGAACAGATTTCTCAAAGTCTTAGCGGTGAAGTAATTGCAATGTCCGGGCGGATTGACCAGCCTACCCTGCACAAGGTGGAGGCGGATGGGCAACGAACCGTAGTTGGGAACGGTTAAATATACTACACCACCATGCTTGACGGCCGCCATTATATGCTTTAAGTGCTCTAAAGGTCTGGCTACATGCTCCAAAGTCGATGTGGCCGTAATGATGTCGAAAAAGTTCGGAGCAATGCCTGCCTCCTCAATGCGCGGAATAAGTTTATATCCATATTGCTCTGCGTACTCAAGCACCCACGGCGAAGGATCACTGCCAAAACAAACGCAGCCCCTTTTTTGGAATTGCCGTAAAAGCACGCCGTTGCCACAGCCTATATCCAGGACCTTAAGCCCTTCTTTACCTCGTGTAAAGCTCCTGCTTATACGGTCAAACCACAGAACATCAATGCTGCTTTGAACTTCACGGTAATGGGATTTTACAAGATCGCCGAAGTTGAAGTTTACCTGTTCGATCTCTTCGTCTGTCACATTAGCGTAAACAAAGCTGCAAACACGACACTTTAACAGACCGTATTTTCCAACCAGGCGTTCTTCGTCGCCCGATCCGTTACAAATAGGACATTGTTTCATTTTCATTGGACTGATTTACCTTGCGACGGAACCGATTTTTTTGAACTTGCAGCCCAGGATATCTGGTACATTGCCCCGATAATGGCCATGAAGACTAATGTGGAGAATAATATCATCGACATTAAAAGCGCCTGCGATTTCTCAACGCCATAGATGCCTAAAAGTCCTATCAGCGTGACCTCTCTGACACCAAGATTGGCCACCGATATAGGCACTCTCCCCAGGACGCATATAGCTGCGCATATCCACACCAATACGCCTGCAGGGGCGGCGACATTTGCGGCTCGGGCAGACAGGATATAAACGATAACGCCGCCTATGAGGGTATCGATGGTTGTAATCGAAGCAATCTTCAGGTGAAATCCGGCTCCGGCAGCTTGAAAAGTTATGATCTGGTCGAGTATCTCCCGGCCTTTTTGGCGTATTTTTACAGGGAAGGGCCTTAGCAAAAATCCGAAACCGTCGATGATTTTGCCGCCGGTTCGACTGCTTAACAGGAGCAAAGAAATAAGTATTATACCTGCCAGTAAAATTCCGCAAATCAAAGGCATTATCCAACGATTTTGTACATCTGTCTTCAAGAGTAGTACGGGATTTGTAATCATTAACGCGGCAAGCCCGAATACTATCATGATGAACATTGTTACCAGTTGATTGTATACCATACTGCTTAGAACATTGCTTCCCTTTCCGGAATCTTTTGTGAGAATGTACCACTTTGCTCCCGTACTCAGCAGTCCGGGTAGAATCATGCTGTAAAGCGAGGTGACCGCACTTGCGCTGAATATTGTGGCGATACCGACTTTACAATCCTGCTTTTTCAAAATAAGCTGCATCTTTATAGAGCGAATCCAGAAAAAAAATACGGTCAGCACCCAAACAGCTATCAGCAACTGCCACCTTGCCGTTTTGACAGCCTGCCCGAATTGCCCAATATCTATCTGGCTGAAAACCCATACGAGCAGCCCCGTTGTAATCAGGATTCTGATAAGGAATTTGGCTAATTGTTTGCTGCGAGTCGTCATATCAGGCTTCGGATTCCGGGAGAGTAGGTCATGCTCTTTCGGTCAGGCTTGCTTTTCTCCGAGAATCAGGACCTTTCTTGAGAGGGTCAGTTGCATTTTATATAGCTTGTGAAAGACTTTACTGTTCGGAAACACCCCGTTCAGAAATCCGAAAGGCATACGGGAGACTATAGCAGAGATGAGCATACCCGTGACTCCGGATATCGGGCCGGCCAAATAGCAGTTCCTTATATTATTAAAACCGCCGCTAATCAAAAGCTGATGGAGCCGGCGCCTGGTCGTTACATAGCTGTGGGAAAAATCGCAGTTGAAAAAGTTATGCCGGTAGTTCAAATAGTCCGGCGAGCATATCACGAACTTTCCTTTCGGTTTTAGAACTTCCCTTATCTGTTGTGTAATCTTCAGGGCATCCTGCATACTGTTCATATGCTCCATTACATTTATCATCACGGCAAAATCGAACTGCCTGTCCATCTCAGGCAGCGGCGGCACCATCGCGCAAATGACGCCGGCTCCTCTTTTTTCAAGCGACTCAGCCATCCGCCGGTTCGGTTCGACGGCGAAGTATTCAGCTCCCACTTTAAGACAGGTATCGGCAAAAACACCTCGCCCCGGCCCCGTTTCCAGGACGCTGTGGCCCGCTTCTATCCCGGCGTATTTGAAGATTTTCCCGGCAAAGGCCTTCGAAATCCAGTTACCCGCGCCGGTGGGTTTGTCCTGCTGATAATGGTCGTAAAAATATTCCTTTGTCATAAGAATACGCCTCTAACTGCCCTTACGTAACCGAAGCCTGTTCATCCATGGTTTTTTTCGCGTAAACGATGATTATATCTGATTTTTTCAGCAATGATACTATTATCGACCACGGCAAAAAAAGCATCCACAACAGCAGGGACTGTCTTATCCTGTTGCGGTGCTTCGGGTTGATATTATCGCCGAACAGTGAATATTGCAGCGAACCCCGCAGGCCCCACGGTGTTTTATCGTATATGATTCCTGTCACCGTCAAGCCGTGCTGCCCCAGGAGCCTTTTCATCGCCGATGGCGTCCAGATGCACAAATGACGCGGGCAATCGAGGTGATACCATTTGTCCTTGAAACCTTTTGCGTTAAAGCTGTCAAAATTGGGAACGCCTATGATGCAGTGCCCGTTCTGTTTCAAAAGGCTGCTGATTCTTGCCGCGGTCGTATGAGGGTCGGGGACATGCTCCAGGTACCACCAGGCGGTGATAACATCGAAAGAATCATCCTCGAACGGCGCTTCGGTAATCGTGCCCCTGAAGATGTCGAGGCCGAAAGAATTTTTCGCCGCCTCTACGGCTGCCTCTGATATATCGACTCCATGGACTTCGCAGCCCTTCTCGGTTTTGATGCGGTTCAGGAACGCCCCGGCGCCGCAGCCGATGTCCAGGATTCGGCTCTTTTGATCGAGCCGGCGATAGATGTCGTTTGCGATTTTTACGTTCGTTATCCACCTGATAAACTGTGCAATCACGGGCGTCTTTATCAACCAGTTGTACAAAGAACGTATTCCCGCCGCCGTGCCTTTTGCCGCCGTCGTGTGGGGGGCATAATCCGAAGGATATAATTTTCCGATATCTTCCGGCACGACCTGCGGATTCATATAGACAAGGCCGCACTCAGAGCAGCGAACATAGCTGAATGTCCCCCCAATTCCGTGCAGCCGGTCTTTGGCTTCGAAGAGAAACGCAGAGTCTTTACCGCCACACAAATTGCAGGGTATTTTTTCCGTTCTAATCATAACCACTCACCACGGCAGCTTTTTCGCCCTTACATAACGATGCAGCTTAGTGACGAGATTCCTCGCCGGAAAACAAGTTAAAATCAATCCGCCCCAGTTCTCAAAAGAACGGGGATACAATTTCACCGCCTTGCAATAATACTTCCTTGCCCGCCTGACATTGCCGTCTGCTGCCAGCCAGAACGCTGTTAAAAAATACGATCGTGAATACCGCTTTACTATTTTCTTTCCGATTTCGGCCTGTAGCCTGGGATACTTTCGCAGAATCCGCTTTAACGCCGCCCTGGTTTTGGCGTAGCTTTTGACCTTGTTGGCCTGTTTCGACGTGCTGGCCCCGTGCCGTCGCCAGCAGCCCAGCGGTTCGGGGTCGTAATGAACCTTGCTGATATGAGCGACCTCGATCCACTTCATGTAGTCACTGATCGGGCCCGGCTTTTCGAAAGGCCCCGTCTTTCGCAGGACGTCCTTGCGAACCATCACCGTAATCATCGGCGTAAAACAGTAGTGCATCGCGAGCATTTGGGCCACGTCACCGGGTACGACGGGATAAACGTCGCTGAATTTTCCGATTTTTACGCCTTGCGAGTCGATAATCAGAGCATCGGCAAAAACAAGTCCCAGTTCCGAATCGTCTTCAAGCAGGGCAATCTGTTTTGCGAACCGTTCGGGCAGAACCACATCGTCACTATCGACGAAACAGATGTACCTGCCTTTCGCCATGCTCACGCCGCGGTTGCGGGCGGCTACTACACCCTGATTTTCCTGCGTATGAATCTGTGCCCGTGATTGCGTACTTTTCGCGACCTCGACGGTGTTGTCGGTGCTGCCGTCATCGACTATAATGATTTCAAAACCTTCAAACGTCTGCTCCTCAAGACTTCTCAGGGTCTCGGCGATATAGTCCTGATGATTATAAGATGCGATTATCACCGACAGTTTCGGCTGCACAGCTATGTCTCCGTCACGTTATAATTTTGCGATACTGTTCTATGTAGCCTGAAGCCACGTTCGCCCAGTCAAATTTCTCCGCCTGTTTTCTCGCCGCCGTTGACATTTGCTTATAAAGCTCAGTATCGTCAGCCAGTCGTTTTACTGCTTTGGCGATTTCTTCGACTTTATCCTGCTCGACGATAAGGCCGTTGCCGTCAATCAGTTCGGCCAGGCCCTCACAGCGTGTGGTCACAATCGGCAGTCCTGATGCCATCGCTTCGAGCATTGCATTGCTCATGCCTTCCTGCATACTGGCGCTGATGAAGATATCGTTCCGCCGGTACACTTCCGGCATTTTTTCCGAGTCCATTCTACCGGTTATCTCGATAACGCCGCTCAATTCCCTTTCGGTGACGATTTTCCTGAGATGCTGTTCCGTTTGCCCGCCGCCGACAACCATCAGACGGAGTTTACAGGCGGTCCTATGCAATATCTCGACGGCATCTATGAGCATCTCGATTCGCTTTGTAACAGATAATCTGCCGACGGTCAGGAGCCTGAGCACTTTGGATTTTTCTGCGGTCTCGGCAGGGAAAAACCTGTCCAGTTCCACGCCGTTCGGAATCACGTCAATCGAGACCGATGGCATAAATCGCAGCGATCGTTCCTTCAGTCCCTCACTGCAAGCCACCAGCGCCGAAGCCTTCTTCCAGATTGCGCCGAATACGGGAGCAAGAATTTTATAGTCGAGCTGGAGCCGTACGTGCTGTCCAGGCACATCCGAGCCTCGAAGCGAAATAATGTACGGCAATTTGCCGGCTTTTCGGTAGCAAAGCCATCCGGTGGGAAAGCCGAAAAATGCGTGAGCTAAATCATAATCATTTTCCCGCAGCAGCCTGCGGTAATGAAATCCGGCCTTGACGAGCCATTCGATTACCTCGGCCCTCCGCCAGAAGTGCAGGTGCTTCTTGTGGATACCGACTTTGTGGATGGTAATGTTTTCGGAAAATTTCTCGCTCACAAAACCCGGTTTCGGCGCCGAGGTCAGCATGTCCACGCGCAGGTCGTCCCGGCCGGCAAATTGCCTCAAAAGGCAAAGATTTGCTTTAGCCGCTCCGCCGCCTATCGGCGGAAATTCATAATTGAGCATCAAAATTTTCATTTTCTAATTTTATTGGCAATAACGTATAGGTTAGTTTGCAGCACAAGCGGCATCCTGCGAAAATCCACGCGCCTAATAATACGGCCGAGCAGTCCGAGCTTCTTAAGTTTTTTTTCTGTAAATTCGTTGATAGGATTCATTTTGACAAATTGCGTCTCGAATCCATGCCGGGCCATTCGTCGCCTCAACTGACCCGGCGAATGCAGCGAAGGATGATACTGCCGCCATTGCAGCGACTTTGTCCTGAGTGTCTCATAGATAATATTGCTATACCTGTTCGGCGTCTGGAAAAGGTAATAACCGCCGGGGCGGAGCACCCGCCGGACTTCGCTTACGTGTTTGTCAATCGCCGCTATATGCTCGAACAAATCGAAACTCAACACAACTTCGAAAGATTCGTCTTCGTACGGCAGGGTTTCCGCCGCCTGTACCTCCAGGCTAATGTCGCCGTATTTATTTCTGCCGTACTCGATAGCCTCGCCCGATATATCGATACCGGCGATATCATGACCCTTGCCGCTAAGCTCATTCACCACGGTGCCGATGCCGCAGCCGATCTCCAATATTCTATCTTCCGGCCTGAGCAGATCGGTTTGGGCGAGGAATTCCAGGTTTGTTTGCAGGTTGCCGCGTTCTTCCTTGCCGACCTTTAGCTCCTTGCGCCAGCCCCGGTCGTAGAGTTCCTGCTGCTTTTTGAGGTTTTCATCCATCAACCTTGTCACTCTTTTTTCCGTCGAGCAATGTTTTATGTGTTTATTTGTGCTGGAAAAGAACATGCTGTCCGAACGCCCGAACGATTCGGTAATTCTTCATAACAAATTGTCTAAACGGCTTCATTGCCTGGAAACGCTTCGCTTCGTCGGAGTCATTGATTTTGTCACGGAGCATTTCGGCATAAGCCGCTTCATACTGGCTGACAACCTGCTCATCTGCAGGCAGAAATCCTTTCGACGTTCGAGGCCATAATTCCAGCGGCGGTCTGTTCCATGGAAAGTGGTTCTTACGGCTGTCCACGATAAACTTCGGCGGCTTGTCCTTAAACGAATTTAATATTTCGTCGATTCGTTCCGACAGAACTTTCGGCGAAAGCGTATGCATTGTCCCTTCGAAGGCCTTCGGTGCCGGACTGAGCCTTTGTGCCGAAACATAAATACCCGGAACCCAACCCCAGACATAGATTTGATCGGTTTTTGAACTATTGTCCCTTATGTATTCGCCGACAACCTCCGAGGAGTCTCTTGCACCTCTTCTGTGATTTGAAGCTGTTCCCATTGCCTGTAAGTAGCCCCGTCGTATATCGGGATTTTGGTATTTAACGCCGGAGTGGGGGCTCGTTCTGATGCCGAAGAAGATATGCCACGACATTATTACCATCAGCAGAAAGCCGAGCACTCCTATTGCGACCCACTTTGGCCTTGTCGCGGGTTTTTTTGCCTTTTCGTAATAGGCTGCTATCAGGTATCCGCCCAACATCGCCGACGATGCGTTCAGCGGCAGATAATACTGCTCGTACGAACGCGGGCTGATCCATACGAACGTCATATCCAGCAGCCACCAAACTGCAAAGAGCAGCACAAACCGATCGTAGCTGTTTTTCCGATCATCTTTCGATTTTCTAATTTTGCCCGAAATAATTCTGGCGATTCTGAGAATGATTGCCCCGATTGCAAGAGCAACAGGTAATATGAGTAATCGGTAATAGCGAAACACCCTGAGTCTGGCCTGTTTTCTGCCCTCGGAGTCTAATGCCTGCCAACTGTCGCTCACGTATGACGGCAGGAGTTTCATTATAAGTCCCTGCTCGACAGCAGGTTTCTCGGCCGCAGCCTCGCCGGCATCGGGAACTATCGGCTCATTTTCGCTGCCGGTCTGCGGGGCCTCATGCTCCGTAAAGAACGATCTGTATAAAAATGAATACGGGTAATAATTTATCGGCGCTCTTTCAACGGTCAGCCATAGCGATATCGAACCGAGAATAGCCACCGCTCCCGTTGCCAGCAACAAAATGTCGGCGCCCGTTTTCTTCCAACTGTTGTACTTAAGCAGGGGCTGTAAAATCACGAATAAGCCGACCGCTCCGAGCACGGATGTACCGGTCTCTTTAAACAACGGTGCGAAGCTGAGAAACGCCCCGGCCAACACCGCGTGCCACCATTTGCCGTTCAACTGGTACAGCACAAAACAGCTCATCCCCATTATCATAAAGGCGATCATGTGCTGCTCTTTTACATTGCCGAACTTCGCTATCAGCGGGGCCGATAGATAGATCGAAGCAATAATAACGCCCACCGCGGCGGGCAGCATCGTTCCGAACAATCTCCGCATCGCTATAAACATAAGCACCAGCGCCGCGGCCTGAAGAATCATCTGAATCAGCTTAGGGCCGGTCTCATTGTACCCAAAGAGTCGCACGCCCAAAATATTTATCAGCAGCGTTCCCATCTGGGCACTGGGTTTTTCATCGATGCCAATCTTTGCTCCATCGATAATGTGCTGGGCCGAATAGACGTAACAGCCGCTGTCGAACGGGTCGGGCGAGTTGAACTCGATGTACTTGCCCATGAAAAACGGGATTGCCGCCAGGACTGCCGTAACGATCATAACCGCAGCTGGACTCTTGATGTTGAATTTTGATGCTGGCGCCGGTTCGTGGTGCGGCTTATGCGGTTTTTTTGCAGGTGTGCGCTTTCGTACCGGCTTGCTCATTTGCTGTCTCCCTTTTGGTCGGTCGCTTCGAGGATCTCTTTGATGACATAGGTCGGGCGGTTCTGCGATTCGTGGTATGTCCGGACCAGCAGCTCGGCCAGCAGGCCCATCAGGATGAACTGGATCGTAGCGATAATGAATACGGCCGTCAGAATCAGCAGGGGATTGCCGCTCATATCGTTGCCGTGTGCGAGTTTCTGGTATATCACGGTCAGGCCGAAAAGAATCGAGCCGGCGGCGCTTAGCATCCCGAGGCTTCCGAAGATATAGATAGGCTTCGTGGAAAACGAGCCGAGAAACTTTACCGTAATCAGGTCCAGCAGAACTTTCCATGTGCGTGCCAGCCCGTATTTTGCCACCCCGGCGGTTCTGGGCCGGTGGTTGACGACTATCTCCGCAATCTCCGCCCCGTTCCAGCTTGCCAGGGCGGGGATGAATCGGTGCATCTCGCCGTACAATTTTGTTTCTGCGAGGACCTCCCTGCGATACGCCTTGAGCGTGCAGCCGAAGTCGTGGAGTTTGACGCCGGTAATTTTTGAGATCAGCCAGTTGGCCATTTTCGAAGGCAGCAGTCTGGTTATGACATTGTCGTGCCGTTTCTTTCTCCAGCCGCTCACGACGTCGAAACCTTCGCCGAGCTTGGCGATCATCTTCGGAATATCAGCCGGGTCGTTCTGCAAGTCGGCGTCCATCGCGATAATGATCTGCCCCCGCGCGTGGGCGAAGCCGGCGCTCATCGCCGCGGTCTGGCCGAAGTTCCTGCGAAAGCGAATGACCCTGACCTTGGCATCGGCCTTCTGCAGTTTCGCCAGCACGGCGAAGCTCTCGTCGCTGCTGCCGTCGTCGATGAATATTATTTCGTAGCGGTGCTCGCCAGCCAGAGTCTGCGTAATCTGTTCGTAGAGCGGACCGATATTTTCCTGCTCATCCAGCAGCGGCACTACAACCGATACTTCCGGACTTTGTTTGGCCATACCTTAATTCCTGCATACAAATGGCTACTATCATAATAGTTATGATATCGGCTGTAAAGACGAACATAAGTAGTTAAAATCGCCGCCGAACGACCGGAAAAAGCAAGATATTTAGGGCGATGCGGGATGGAATTTTGATTGACAAAGTTTTTCTGCCCGGCAATAATATATCCCGAATAGCCGAAGTGGCGGAATTGGCAGACGCGCGGGATTCAAAATCCCGTCCTGGCAACAGGGTGAGGGTCCGAGTCCCTCCTTCGGCATTATTATTATTTCCGTTCGCTCCTGCGGCGAGAATCAGCGGCGCATTTCCCCAAAATACATCATTCAAGAGCGGTCAATTGTACTTTGTTACGTATTGCTGCAAATTCCCGCCAAAAAGTGATGTAATCTCCTTAAAAAGCCGAATTTTTTTCTTGAAATGGCGGTCAGTAATGTGGTATAAATAACGGTGGTGAAGCATATGCCTGTATTAGCAGGCATTTATGGAGTTTTGGGCGTTCAGCAGGGATAATTTCTATAGTATTTGTGGTTTTTTGTAAAAGTTTAGTGCTATAATAAAGGGCCAAGACTGCCGGAGTTGTGTGCTTCGGAGAAAATATTTACCTGATAAATCAATACTTGAATTCGAAAGAAGGAAGTAAATTCAAGCCATAAGGATGTCCTGGGCAGACACAAATCATGGTTTAACAAAGGTGAAAATTGTTATCAGTCTTATTTATCCCAACTTTTTTGTAAGGAGGAATATGATGTGTAGAAAATTGTTTTACTTAACTTCTTTTGTTTTATTGCTATGCCTGGTTAGTGACGCCAGTGCCCAGAAGGGTAAGGGTAACATCCTGTATGAGTGGTGGTACGACTTCGCTGGCACTGCAGTGGCAGACCTCACCGGCGATCCCCGTTATCCGGATAGCCCGGACGAAGCCGAGTGGCGGACGAGCTTCGAGGGGCCGGTTAACTGGAAGGATAACTATGGCACGCGTGCCCGAGGTTATGTGTATCCGCCTGCCAGCGGGAATTACAACTTCTGGATTTCAGGTGACGATTACTGCGAGCTATGGTTGAGCACTGATGCTGATCCAGCTAACGTGGTTATGGTTGCCGAAGTTCCGGGCTGGACCGAAGCGTTC
>CAYTNN010000009.1:0-39671 GCA_964439135.1 uncultured Pirellulales bacterium | reverse complement strand
ACATCCCTCAATATGGCCAAAGTGACCAGACCGTGGTGAAATATTGTAAACCATGTAAGCCGGTCAAGTAGGACAGCAAATCCCGGGCCGAACAGGATTGATGTTGACTACTTTTTACATCGAAGAAAGTACCGTACAGAACACCAGGGAGATTGTAATCATAAACTTGATGAGTATATTCATGGCAGGACCCGAAACATCCTTAAAAGGGTCGCCGACCATATCTCCGACCACAGCAGCCTTATATGCCTCTTCGACATCTTCGCCTCTTCCCCGCTGGACTTCAATAAATTTTTTGGCATTATCCCATGCACTGCCCCCAATAGCCATGCTCATACCCAATACCGAACCTACTATCATCGCTCCGACCAGGAATCCACCCAAGGCTTCTGAACCCAACACAAAAGCAATAATAAATGGTGCTGAAATAGCAACCACCCCAGCTACGACGGTGCCTATCAGGGCATCTTTGGCAATGAGAGTTACACATCTATCCGAATCCGGCTCTGCATGGCCGGTCAACAGGCCTTCTATTTCCTTGAATTGCCGGCGAACTTCGATAACCAATTTATTCGCTATTCGAGTTACAGCACCCATAGTCCATGCTGCAAAAAGAAGCGGCAGAACGGCACCAAGAAACAGCCCTACGAGTACCGCTGGAGCAAATAACTTGGCGTCGCCCAACTCTGTTCCACCGACAAAAGCTGCAAATAACGCTACCGATGTTATGACACCGGCGCCAAGAGTAAAGCCTTTGCCGATAGCTGCTGTAACATTTCCAACCGTATCAAGCCTATCCGTAATCTCGCGAACCTTTGCGCTTGCCTTGCTCATTGTGGCAATACCGCCTGCATTATCAACTATAGGCCCGTAAGCGTCTATAGTCATAATAATCGCCATTGTAGCTAACATGGCTACCGCCGAAAGCCCTATCCCATAAAGCCCTGCTTCCAGAAATGCTATAACTATTGTTGCGCAAATTGTCAAGATAGGCAGAAGTGCTCCAACAAACCCTATCGCCAACCCTGCGATTACATTGGTTGCCGGGCCTGTCTGTGACATCTTTACAATATACCTGATCGGCAGTCCTGAACAGAAATATTCTGTTTCAAGGCCGAGTAAAAGACCACAACCCACGCCCGCTGCAACCGTTATGAACAGACTTACCTCGCCCGTTAAGGCAATAACCGCTATAAACGAACCCACAAGAAACAAGCCATTTGCAATGTAAAGAATATTCCGCAAAAAATCCTGCGGGTCTGCACGCTTGGTAAGGAACCTGCTAACAGACATACTTACCATAGAACTGATAAAACCTATGGTCACCAAGACAAGCGGAAGCACGGTATATTTCATTTCCCTCATTCTAATACCCATGATAATAGCAGCTACTGTAGAACTCATGTAGGACTCAAAAAGATCCGAACCCATGCCGGAAACATCACCGACATTATCACCGACGTTATCAGCAATTACCGCCGGGTTGCGAGGATCATCTTCCGGCAGGTTGTATTCAAACTTACCTGTCATGTCCGCCCCGATATCGGCACTTTTTGTAAATATGCCGCCGCCTACTCTGCCGAACAGTGCAAAGAAAGATGCACCAAGGCAGAAACCGGCAATGATATATGGCAAAGTGCTGGGATCGTCGCCGTTAAGTACAAGAAAGGAATAAGTACCAAGCCCGATTAAGCCTACAGATGCCACGGAAATCCCCATTACGGCACTACCCTGAAAGGCTGTATCCAATGCTTTACGCAGACCGCTGCTTTTGGCCGCCTGGCAGGTTCGTGAATTCGAGGCAGTAGCCGCCTTCATGCCGATCCAACCGGGCAGCATCGAACAGGCTGAGCCTACCAGAAAAGCAATTGCCGTCGGCACACAGAGAACTATGCAAATGACAAGGAACGCTGCGAACAGGAAAATACCCGTTATCTTGTATTCCTGTTTCAAAAAGACAACCGTTCCCGAACGAATCTTCTCGGCAATGGCCTGCATCTTCGCATCGCCCGGCGAATTCTTGAAAAGGTAAAAATAACCAACTATAGCAATAATTAAACCAATAACACCTACCAACGGTACCGCCCGAAACAGGAAGTCATAGGTGGTTAATTCCCCGATAGGGACCGGCCCATTTGATAGGTGTAATGGAGTATCAACCGCTAAGGAAGCAATTGGTATATAACGGTATTGACCATGGCTGTAAATATCCAGAAGGGCTGTGTCGTCTTTGTCGGAAGCGACAGCATTGAAGAAGTCCTCTATGTCTGATATAGAGGTTCCATCAATACCCACAATTACATCACCCGGGGCAAGGCCTGCGTCGGCGGCAACGCCTCCAGGCACCACCGAGATAATTACGACACCATCTATGTTGTAGGGGATACCATAAGCAGTCCGCAAATTTGAAGTTATAGCCGAAAACGATACATCCCAGTTTGTATTATCTGTGATATCTGTCGTGGTTTGCGCTGTCAGCATGGTAGCCGGCAACTCGGTAAGGGTTGCGTATGTCCGAACCTTTTGGCTGTCTCTTAAATACGTGATTCTGACATTATCACCCGGTTCTAATGTCGCTATAACCTCTTTGAATATTTCCATAGTTTTTGTGGCAGTTGTGTTTATTACTGCAATGACATCGTCTCTTTTTAAACCTGCTTTTTCCGCAGGGGAACCGGAAATGACGCTGTTTACAAGAACACCATGCTCATCTTGTATGCCTAATTGTTCAGCAATAACTTGATCTACAGAAACAATCTCTACACCAAGAAAAGCTGAAGGTGAAACAGAAGTATCAACCGCTGCCGTCTTAATGACTGAATTCTGCATTACCGTTTCGCTGGTACCATTAACCAATTCTGTACTCGGAGCATCTATATCGAAACCTGTTATATTTGAATATATTAGGTAGGCAAAAAAAACGAACACCATACCTGCCGAAACAATTACCCACCCAACGTAATGCTTCGGACATTTATCAAATTGCTCTTTGTTATTACTCAAAACCTTACCCCTGACTTATCTTCACTTTTTGTTTTTCTTGTCTTTTGACAAGTTTTAGACCGCACGCTGGTAACACAGGGTGGGATTTGCGCCTTTCCCTGCTTTATTAAATCGTCGAAAGTGTTATTGTTGTACACATCCAGAATCGCATCGTGAATTTTTTTCCACATCTCCATGAAAATACAGTTTTTACGGAGAGAATATTCATTACCCCTGTACTTGTCGATAAGACAGCCAGGTGGTCCGACCGGGCCCTGGATAAACTCCATTACCTGGCCAACGGTAATTTTCTCCGGCGAAGGAATCAGGACATAACCGCCATCATTGCCTCGGCAGGATTCGACAAAGCCGGCCTACTTTAGCTGAGTGAGTATCGTATCAAGAAACCGCCGCGGGATAGCCTGAGCCTTGGCGATGTCAGCAATCTTCATTGGACCTTGTTTGCTGCATTTAGCCAACTCAAAGATCGCCCGCAAGGCATATAAACTTTTTTGCGTTACCTGCATTTTGTATCCTTAAGTTCCTATTGTTTTTACATTCAACAGGGTACTTCAGACCCATCCATCCACCATTGCTGCCATCGTGCAACCAGGAGCAGAAACGACTTTTCATCTCTTGGAAACGGCCCGCTCATTTTCTTGCTGGTAATTGTTTTCAGTACATCAAGAATAGCCTTACGTATCGTTTTGTCAGGGTCATTTAACCGCTCAATCAACGATGGAACTGTCTGCCAACAGCGTAATTTGCCCATCGCCTCGATTACTGCCTGCCGGATTGAAACACTGCTATCATCAAGCAGTGGTAACAACTTTACAGCAAGTTCTTCTTTGCCCAGCCAGCCGATACAAGTAATGGCTCTTCGGCGAACTTCTTCGTCTTCATCGTCAAGCATACGTATCAGTGCTGGGCTGCTCTGGGCACCACTGAGGCGATATAATCCCCATACAGCAGCCAGCCGAACAAAGGCTGCCTCATCGGCCAAAGCGCGTTCAATTGCATCAGTGCCTTCTTTCATCCCCAAACTTGTCAGAGCTTTAAGGCATTCTTGTCGAACCAGCGCAGATGGCTCGCTCGCCATTTGAGCATCAAGAGCCCTGACCGAGAACTCATGACGTATGTTGGCCATTGCCCTGACTGCATCTATGCGTGCAGATGTGTCGGGGTTGGTAATATCAGAAAGAGCTCTTGCGAACAATATCCGCTCGGTTTCACTGTCAAAACTGGCAGTTTGGACTTGCTCAGCCGTAACACCAACCAGAACTGAGACTCTATCATCAGCAATCACAGGCTTAGACCGGTACTCTTCAACATTTACATTCCCTCCGGCATCAGGCTTAGCAACAGTCGTTTTTACCGAAGGGGTTGCTTTGTTTTCAATGATTGCTGGTACGCTCTTCTCCCGGCCTCGATAGCCTATGGCGATTTCTGCACATGGTTGAACAACTTCAACATCGGACGAGAGACCGGATTTAATGTCCTTCTCAAACTTGTAAGCTTCCTCCAACTTGCACTTTGCTGCGGCAAGTTCGGATTCTAATGTTGCCACATGTACTCTGGCAGCATTTTGGCGAGCTTTTGTCTCATTGACCTCCTCGCGTGTCTGTGCCAACTTAGAAAGCAATAAATCCCTCTCTGTATGCAAGTTTTCGAGCTGCAATGTAAGCTGGGTTTGGGCTTGTTCAACCTGGCTTTTTGTTTTTTCCAACTGTCGCCTAGCCTCAGCAAGGTCGCCTTCCAATGCTGCGACGCGATCTTTCGCCACACTTACTCGTGCTGCTGCCTCCTCTGCTTTACGCAATGCCTGTTCCAGATCAGAAATAAGAGATTTGTTCTCCGTTTGCTGTGCCTGGAGCTGTGAAACAAATTGAGATTGTGCTTTTCCAACTTGGCTTTGTGCCTGGGTCAACTGGTCACGGACTTCAGCAAGATCAGACTTCAGTGCAGCCACCCTGTCCTTCAAGGCATCTTGGCTAACCATTGTTTTCCTGGGTTTCGGTTTGATGGCAAATATTTCAGGTGTAGATTCAGTACGTTCATCTGTAACAAATTCAGAAGGCTCAATAGGCCGAGTAAGTAAATGTCCTACCGTTGCCAGACTGCCACCCATAAACCCCGTAATTTTCTTGCCTGCAAACGCTACTGTTCCAACACAGGTTCCGGCACCTTTGAATACCTCCCCAATGATTCCCAATCGCTTTACTCCAACCTTTTCCATGTGTTAGTCTCTTATTCTTTTTTATCAGTTCCTGCGTTTGTTTTACTATTTCTTTGGCCATCTTCAGCAGGATGTTTAAGATTAGTGTCCACTGTCGTCAGGTCGTTAACGTAACGTATTAATTTTTTGCCGGCAACTACCACGGCACCAGCCAGAACACCGGCAAACTCGGACATGTCCGAAACAATTTCCGAAAATTCTGATTTCTTTTTGTCCATTATCCTGTCTTCCTTTAGCTCGAACACCCTAAATTTCTCCATCCGTATACTCAACCGGTATATCTTTACCAACCGGTATCTGCTCAACGGTGACTTCAGGGCCGTATACATTTATCAAAAGAAAATGCCGTATACCCGAATCCAAAAGACCATCTGAAAAACTTCCTGATGTGACGTACCGGACGCCATTATTCGTAATATCTACAAAACCATGCCAATGGCCTTGCAGAACGATATCTACCTGGTATTTCTCAAAAAGAGTTATGAGCTGCTGTTTTTCTTCTGTCTCAGGAAATTTATAGTTGCCGTATAAGTTGCCATATATTGGCATATGGCTTATTACAAAAAGAAGCGGCTGTTTATTGCTCCGCAGTTCTTCCTGAATCCATTCCATCTGGTTAAGGCCTATTTTGCCGCTGGCGGAATCTATTACTACAAATTTTGCATTGCCTCCATAGAAAGAATACACTGAAGGCCCCAGAAACTTCCAGTAATACGCCCAGCCGTTGTTACAGATGTCGTGATTTCCCAGTGTCGGATACCACGGTACAGTCAAAGCATCACAATGACTGATAAAGTTGCTGTATTCGGACTCTTCACCAAGATATGTCAGGTCGCCGCCAAATACAACAAATCTCATTTGCTTTTGTTTTATTGCTTTGTCGAGGTCATCAAAGCAGCCGTCCCCTTTTGAATGCATATGCGGATCGCCGCAAAATGCGAACGAATAAACGTAAGTACCTCTTATCGCATTTTTGTAAGGCGATTTTATCGAGTTAGACAGATTAAACCTCTCGTCAACCGTGACATACTCCGTTGCCCCATGTACCAACAGAAACAAACACAAAGGAATAAGTATCAGAATAATCGGAGGCCTTATGAGTAAGGCCAGAAGGATTTTATTCCATAATTTCTTTTTTTCTGGTGTCATCAACTCTTCTTCACCTCCGCCGGCCTGGTATATTCCCTGTAAGAAAGATACAGTATCAAAAGTATTAACAACCCTATAAATAATACAGTATCATTAGTTGAACTTAACTGCGGCGGCACTTCCGTAGGCCTGTTCATACCCGTAGTGCTGCTAGTACCACCTGGTGTCCCAGGTGTCCAATCTGATGTTCCACCGGTATTTTCATCTCCCGGAACAGTCGATGGTCTGTTGAAAGCGGGATTATCCCCTGTTGTAAGCTGTACATCGGCAAATGGCATTCCTCCGGTAAGCACAGACGTTATTCTCTGCCTCATGGTCTGAGTTTGAGTTGGTGTGGTATTAACGGCAGCAATAATTCCTGATGAATCCAACGGCACATAACGTACTGAGCCCTGGCTGTAAACATCCAAAAGGGCAATATTATCGTTGTCGGATGACAAGGCACTGAAGAACTCATCCATACCGGATACCGGGGTCTTGTTAATACCTGTGATTACATCTCCCGGCTGCAGACCAGCCGCATCTGCGGCACCACCAGGTGCTACCGACAAAATTACTACACCAGTTGTACCAGCGGGGACGCCGAATGAATTCCGTATGGTCTTAGTGATATCTGAAAGCGATATGCCCCAATCACCGCCACCCGAGTCGGTATCCTGATCCGCTGCCAAGGTATCGGGAAACGCGACAAGCTGTGCGTACGCTATGTATTTTTGACCATTCCTGATGTATACAATTCTAATCTTGTCACCTGGTTTGTATTTGTCCATTAGCAGCTTGAACCCATCAGTATCCTCTACCGCTTCGCCATCCAAAGAGATAATAACGTCACCTCTTTGGAGCCCTGCCTTTTGTGCAGGAGAGCCGTCAACAACGCCGTTTACAAGAACACCGCACTCACTTGGCAGTGATAACTGCTTGGCAATAATGGAATTGACAGAAAGAATCTCTACACCAATAAAGACTGAAGGCGAAACAGAGACCGCTTCGACCGCGGCGGTTTGCACAATATTGGCGGTCTTTGCAAGGTTAATTGTTATATCCGCAGTTTCATCTGTAGAACCTGATCTTAGCCGGTTTGGTGCGGATTCGAACAGAATATATACACCTAACATAAGCATTATGCCCAAAAGAAAGGCCCATAGAGCATTTAACTTACTTTTTTTCTTTTCCATTTTCTCTTTCACGGCGTAATTACCTCACCTGTTTATTTTGAATCATGCTTGTCGATTTGTTTCTTGCATATACAAATAAAAGCATTTTGTTCTATTTCTTATATCGTCATTCTATTATTTTTTTTTCTTTCAATAAATCGCCTTCGATAGACCATAAAAGCCGCCTGTCCCGAATGCTCTATCATTTCGTGATTCGAATGAGCACTTACCGCCATTGATACTACAGGCAGGGCACGCGGCACCAGGCGAACGATCAAAGCTGAAGTCAGTTGTTCGATGTATTCCTCCAAGGCTTTTGAACCCAGGACCGAAACACCTTTTTTTGTCGTTTTCTTCTTACCTACTTCGGTCTTTATTTTTTTTAAGGAGTCTATTTCCTTTAAAGCCTTGAATTTTATCTCTGAGCCGCCAACGCCGATTTCGATTATTCTTAGTATTATCTCCTTCTCGATAGTGTCGTTCGGATCGAAACCATAACAAAATGCGATTTCCTGAATCATATGAAAATCCTGGACCAAAAGTGCTGTTAGATCCACCGTTGCTACCACTATGCCCCCAAGACCACCTACCGCACCCTGTATAGCACTCGCCTTCTCGTGGAATTTTATATGTTTTCGATTACAATTGTCTAACAATCCCAAATCACAATCTTTCAGTTCCGACAGGTCTTTTATCATCATACCATGAGCATGAGCCCTTTTTATCAGATCTTCGGCATTAACTGTAGAGGTTGATGTAGTTAGCAGATTATTGACGGTTTTCTCAACAGCATCTTCAAAAATTTTGAGTTTTTTTTGCCCAATCTTACCGAGGACATAATCCACTGGTCTGGAAACAACATCGAGGACTTTCTTATGAAAGCCCTTATGTTTGTCCTTCTCCCATTTTTCTATTTCTCGCAAGCTTTTGATCTCATATTCACTTAGCTTCACTGGTAATCCTCCTACAAATTCATCAGCAACTCTCGACATTGTCGTGGAAGATTTAGTTTTCCGCCTTTCTTTTCCACGCGTTTCAATACTTTAGAAGCCATCGATTTTATTTCTTTTCTAAATTCATCCTTATTTGCTGTGCCTGACCACATGAGTTTGTTGGACAATCTCAAGATTTTTCCTGCCTCCAAGACTCGCATCTCATCGCAAATTCGCTCGATATCCTCTTTTAGGAGCGTCTCTCTATCTAAATCTTTTAAAGATTTAGCGCAAGAACTCTTCGGATCCATCTTATCTATACCCTTTTTACTCATCTCGTTTAAGAAATCGGCCAGTTTCTTCTTTATTAGATTCATGATAATAGTGCTAAATATTATACGCGTACATCGGTTCAGCTTTAATAACTGTCTTCATTTCAGGGAACTTCGTTTTGAACTTCTCGGCTATAGAATGGATAATGTCGTGAGTTTCCTGCTCATCAGCGTCTTGCTCCAACACAATGTCGAAAACCACGTTACATCTATTTGCACGACAACCGACGATTCTTAAATCATGAAAAGCACTTACCCTTATGTCTTCAGAGATAATATCTTTTATAGCCATGGTGATTTGCTCATACTGAGGGTGGTCCTTGTTTAACGGATCGACATGGACAACCGCCATTCCAGGAATCTTCTGAGTGATTGTATCTTCCACTTGCTCTGCAAGCTCATGAAGCTTGAAAGCAGAATCCTTATCCGATACCTCTATATGCAAAGAGATCACACTCGTTTGGCCGTATTTGTGAAAGATTATGTCGTGAACGCCCAAAACTCCTTCGTGAGTCATTGCCAGTTTTTCTATTTCCTTAATCTTTTCTTTTGAAGGCGCCTCGCCCAGCAAAGGATTGACCGCTTCTTTGGCAATCGAGAAGGCTGAATAGAAAATAATCAGTGAAACACCAACGCCCATTATGCCGTCAATGTTATGATAGCCGAATCGCGTTGCGATAAGTGCAACGACAACCAGGGCGGTAGCGATTACATCGCTTCGATGATGAAGGGCGTCTGCTTTAAGAGCCTGCGAATCAATAATATCGCCAAGCTGATAGGAAAACCTTGCCATCAGTTCCTTTATCACAATAGTTACAAGGATTACTAAAATCACACCGGTCGGAGCTGTAGAGCCTTGCGGTTTGATAATGGCATGAATCGACTTTTCCAACAGTTCCACGCCCGCCATAAATAGTAACACCGAAACGACCAGGGCCGCTACCGATTCCATTCTACCGTGGCCAAACGGGTGTTCTTTATCTGACGGCTTTCGTGCTATTTTAAATCCGATTATCACTACCGCTGAAGTACCGGAATCAGCTAATGTATGAACAGCGTCAGCAATCAAAGATACACTTCTTATCGAGAGTCCAAGGACTATCTTAATGACAAACAGCAGCAAATTGATAACAATACTTGTCCAGCCTTCAAGTGTTCCATAACGTGACCTGACCTTCAGATCATTGACGTTCTGGTGATCTTTAATTGCTTTCGCTGCTATCCACTGTGTAAACTTTTTCATCGACTTCTCTCTCAGCCATCAATTGCCTTCAGTAACAGCGGCCTGGCCTTGTTTATTGGTATGGCAAAACTGACGCCTGAAAAATATCCCGATGGAGACGCGATGGCGGTATTAATACCAATGATTTCGCTGGCACCATTTATCAAAGCACCGCCGGCACTACCGCGGTTTATTGCCGCATCCGTCTGGAACATATCTTTGTAAACAGTATTACCAATGACGATACTTCGCTTGTTATCGCTGACTATCCCAGCGGTTACTGTGTGCTCGAAACCAAACGGCGAACCGATAGCAAGAACCGTATCGGTTATCTTGACCAGATCGGAGTTTGCCAGTTTTACTGCCGGCAAAGGCCTGTCCGATTCTATCTTCAGGATTGCAAGGTCATTTGTAATATCGACATCAACAACCTGGGCTTTGTATATCTGACGCACAGAACTAAAAACACTCACGTTAACGTTCGGGCAATCTTTTATTAAGTGGTAACAGGTAAGAATATACCCACGTGCATCAATGATAACACCTGAACCAAGAGTTTCTTCGTTTGTTTGCAGGGCTGCTGTCGAGGGCATATCAAAACTCAAAGCAGGCCCACCCCTTCTATTCGCAGAACCAACATCAGCCGGGGCTACGTCTATATTCACAACTGCTCTCTTTACTGCAGAAACCGTATCTGTAAGGTCGTCATCCGAGCACGCAACAAGCTGTATATTCGAAGCCGTCAGTGCAATGTTGCTGCTTTGGATAGAACCATCCTGAACGGTAGTAGTCGTTCTGGTTCTTTCCTTCATTGCGAAACCCAAAAAAGCCAATTGGCACACTATGAGAATAATAAATCCGACAACCATTGTGATCGTAATCACATTAGCTTTTGAGCGTTTCTTTGTTTTTATAAGTTTTTCGAGCTTACTTTCCGTCACTAAAATACCTCCGTGTCATTATCTTTGTCTTTGTCTTTATCTTTAGAAGACTTGGTTTTTGATGAAGGCGGCCCACCGCCGCCATGTTCTTCTTCATCATCAAGAACACTCCCTGTCGATGAATCCTTGATCCTGCCATCATTGTATATGTCAAGAGCCTGCTGAACTGTGCCCACAAAGCCGGTGTATACCTTGACTTTCAGGTCCTTGAGTGCTTTGAGGGCTGTGGCACTTATGTTATTGCAAATAACAATCGAACCGCCTTCAGCCACTATGAACTGACCGATTTCGTCTCCACTTGCCCTTTTGTCCCTGTAATATGGATTGGGTACCGCTTCATATGTTCCTAATCCGAACATTAAGAAATAACGAGCATCGTCGAGTAACGGCGCAATATTAGATTTAAGAGTTCTGCCTGTGGATGGGATAACCAATTTTTTAGAACTCCCCGCCACATAAACCATGTTCGATGTCGAAGCAACTGTAGTTGCCGCTGTCGGTACTAAACTGCTGCCGGCTGTATTGCCGCTTGTGCCTCCAGGGGTTTGGTTAACCAATCGAGAGCCGCAGACGGGACATGTAAGTGAGGAACACGGAACAGATATGGGATGCGTTACGGTTACGCCGCACATTGGGCACACACATAAATCTGAGCGACCAGTCTGGGCCGCACCGGAGCCAGACTGACCACCACCCTGTGCCGGCCCATCTACGGCAGTGCCTGTATCAGCTGCCCCTCCCATACCCATACCCTCCGGAGGTCCGCCGGCTATCGGAACAAGCGACGTCCTTTGAGCTTGAGTTACCGACTGTGTGCTCTGGCCTAAAGGCGGCACACCATCAGGCTGGCTCGATACCGGCACTAAGTAAAAGGCCTGCTGGACAGGCGGTACGTCATCCGGTTTGCCGCCGACAGGAAGTAAGTAAAATGCCTGCTGAACCGGTGGAACATCATCGGGTTTGCCGCCTGTTTGAATTGCACCGCCGGCAGTATCACCGCCGGGGGCGGCATTAACCATACGAGAACCACATATAGGACAGCTAAGCTGCGAACAGGGAACACCTATCGGATGGGTTACCGTTGTGCCATCCACAGGACATATACATGTTGTTGAACGAGCGCTCTGCGATGAGCCTCCCACATCAGCCGGAGCACTGCCGGTATCAGTCGGAGCGCTGCCCATACCCTCAGGAGGTCCGCCGGCTACTGGCAGTAAGTAGAATGTCTGCTGAACAGGCGGTACATCGTCCGGTTTGCCGCCAATCGGAACAAGTGAAACTGTTTGTGCCGAGCCACCCATTGACGGCGGTATGTCATCCGGTTTGCCGCCAACAGGAAGTATGTAAAATACCTGCTGAACCGGTGGGACATCATCGGGTTTGCCGCCAACTACCACCCCGGCAGTTTTGGATATCTGGCTGCCATCAATGAGTGCACTGCTGGCACTTACCATTCTGCCGCCGCAAACTGGACACTGAAGAGCAGAACATGGAATACCAACCGGATGGGTCACTGTTGTGCCATCAAGAGGACATATACAAACCGTTGTTGAAGAACCCGCCGTTTGTTGCACTGGTGTTGTTGTAGGCGGTGTAGTTGAGGGCTGATTGCTTATTGCCCATAGATTGGCGGATGTTGGTATCGCTGCTATTCTGCTGGGTGGGCTTGTCGGTGCTACTGTACTGCCTGCCGCTAAGGAAATGGGTCTCAACTGGGTTGGTATCTGTGTCGCTGGAAGCTGGGTTGTCATATCCGTACCGGTAATTGAATCAGTTCCAGGCGATGCTGTCATAAGCTGAGAACCGCAAATGGGACATACCATATCAGCACAGGCAGTACTTGCCGGATGAGTTACTTCTGTGCCACATCTGGGGCAGATGCAGGTTTCCGGCCTGCTTGCACGGGCATCGCCCTGGGCAGTAAGTTCGAGGGGTTTGCCTTTAGGTGGAATAACCGAAGGCTGACCGGACAGACCATCACTTTCTTCATCATCAGCGGTATCATCCGTCTCTGTCATAGGTGAGCCGCCTGTACGAATTGTGGCTGTCGATGAATTGCCGTATCCGGCAAGGTTAGCTTCCTTTAATTCAGGCAATTTGCCTAACTGATAATTAGTTATCACGGTTCGCACACTACCTGTAACTGGTCCATAGATTTTAACTTTGGCAAGATAAAAGATATCAAATACCTGCGGACCTATTCCGCCTACTATTACGGCATCAATTTTTTGTTCTATCAGCATTTGCGCTAAGGGTATCCCCGCACCGCGAACCTGTGCTGCATACGGATTAGTGATTACGGTCGGCTGATTTGTATTGAAATCATACAGAATAAAATATGGAGCAGATGTAAACCGGGAATAAACCTGACCGTTCAAGCCTGCCATGTCAGAAGGAATGATAATACGATGGGTTTCGGCCACTTTTTCATCAAAACTCATCATCACAACTTGTGGCGGTGAATCACCTTCGTCAGGAAGCGTTACAAAGAATCTTTTGCCATCAGAAGATGAATAAACATCCATCAAAACACTCTCAACATCTTTGAGAGCCTGATAAAAAGCCTGCAGGTTAGGCGTAGAAACCTGGTTGATACTTACAATAACATCTCCAACCTTAATGCCCTGCGAATCGGCAAGACTGCCCCGCACGACCGCAATAACAAGAACGCCTTGAACTTTATCGGGTATTTTGAATGCAACCCTTGCATCATCTGTCAGCGGCGACACCGATATTCCCCAATTCGTGGACAATACCGGATTAACAGCAGTATCGGTGGTTCCTGCTACTTTTTTAATCTTTGTATCAGTTGTTGCAGCATCATCGTCCGGTTTGACGCCAAGTGTAACATAAACATTTTTCTTGCCGCCATTTACTTTATCTAAAACAAGCTTGACAGTATCTCCAGGTTTAAGTTTCCGAAGCCGGTCCTGTATCTGTAAGGTATCGACTACCTTGCTTCCATCAAGGGAAATAATAACGTCGCCTCTCTGCAAACCCGCATTATCTGCCGGTGAATCTGATGTTACATTGTTTACGAGGACCCCCTCGCTTGAGGTTAAACCAAGTGCACTACTGATAGTAGCGTCTAAATCCCGAATCTCAGCACCGAGCCAGGCGAGCTTTGCATCCAGCTTATTGTAGTTTATCTCAAGCCCACCGTCAGGGGCGCCTTTAATCACATGGTCAAGCAGCGTCATAAAAAGGAAGCCAAAGGTTGCAAGAGCCAGAAGCCCTACCACTATGGCCCATCGCCTGATTACCCGCTTCTTATATTCCAGCACCTGTTCTTTTTCTCTGGGCGTCATATCATCAGTTATTGTTTTTAACTTTTTCTTTTTATCCTTATTCTTTTCCCATATCATAGTTATATTTCCTTTAACTGGGGTTCTGATACACGGGACACAATTACCACATCCCCGATCTTTTCGAAATCTTCCATTATGTTTTTCTTAATCCTCTCGATTATCTTTTTTACCTCTGAAACTTTTATCTGTGGATCAAACATTGCCTCAATGTCTATCCAGTTTTTTTGCCCGACCTGTCTGGAACGCAACTTGCTTACATCTTTTATGGCGATTTCTTCCAGGACTATTTTTTTAACCTGGGCAAGCATTCCCTTGTCAAAAGACCGGTCAGTCATGCCTTTAATTCCTAAAACCAATGTTTCTATTCCATTTTTGGCAATCATAAAACCTACAATAACGGCAGCAACTGGGTCAAGAATCGGAAATCCAATCCTTGCACCAAAAACACCTGCCAATACTGCCAGCGACGACCACACATCGGCCCTGTTCTCCAAAGCATTTGCCATCATTGCAGGAGAATTCACCTTCTGGCCCACACAAAAGGAATGTCTGAACAGAATATCATTAGCGGCAACGGATATGACCGCCGCCCACACAGCCAAAATACTTGTATTGTATACATTTCCCTGAATAATCGAGGTAATCGACACTGCGGTAATAGCCACAGCCGCACAAACAAGCAACACCCCAAATATGGCTGATACGATAAATTCTACATTACCATGGCCCCATGGATGATCTTCGTCCGGCGGCGTCGAAGAGACCTTTAAGCTGATTATAAGCAATATCGATACGATAACGTCGCTTAGAGAATGAACAGCATCGGCGATTAGAGCCTGGCTTCTGCCGAATATGCCGCCCAACAGCTTTACGACCAGAAGGGCGAGATTGCCCCAAAAGTTTAGCCCTCCGACATGCTTGGCACACCAGTAACATCTTTTACAAACAACTGCCATAGTTTTAAATTCGTTATGTGATAAATATGATAACTGTATTTACTTTAGTTCCGGCTTTGACGCACGGGATATGATCACCACGTCAGCTATCCCCTCGAACCGCTCCATTATGTCTTTTCTAAGACTTGCGATTGTAGTTCTTACTTCCGAGACTTTCACCTCAGGAGCGAAAATTGCTTCAAGATCGATCCAATTTTTCTGGCCTATTTGCCTGGCTCTTAATCGGCCTATATCTTTTATACTTTCCTTCTTTAAGACCAGTCTTTTCACGCTGGCAAGGGTCTCTTTGTCAAAAGACCGGTCGGATATACCTTTGACCCCTTCAAGAAGCGTATCTAATCCGAATCTGGCAATCATAAAACCAACAACAATAGCAGCGATAGGATCTAAGAATATAAACCCCATCTTTGCACCGAAAACACCTATCAGAGCGGCAAGAGAAGTGTAAGCATCTGACCTTTTCTCCCGGGCATTTGCTATCATCACGGGCGAATTCATTTGTTCGCCGACACAAATACCCTGTCTGCATAAAATTCCGTTGACAATAATAGATATGACCGCCGCCCATACCGCCAAAATGCCCGGATCATCCATCCTTCCTGTGACGATAGTAGATATCGCGGATATGGAAATCATAATGGCCGCACAGATAAGCAATACACCTATTATGACCGAGGTGATATACTCAACATTGCCATGGCCCCAGTGATGATCCTCATCCGGTGGAACAGAAGATACCTTCAAGCTAACCAGCAACATAAGTGCCACAATAACATCACCTAGAGAATGCAAGGCATCGGCAATCAATGCCTGGCTTCTGCCGAATATTCCACCTAAAAGCTTTATGGCAAGCAGAAGAATATTGCCAAACAGATTCAAACCGCCAACATGCCTGACACACCAATTACATTGTTTACACACTACCGCCACAGATCAGACCTTTATATAGTGCTCCAAATTGAATTCCCCCATTCGTTCGCGGATAAGGTACTTTACAACAACTTACAATTCCGCTCGCGGGATTTTATTACCCTTCAAGGGTACATCACTTTCTATATTTGTTTACTCAGGCTGCCTTTATTTAGAATCAGCCTCAATTTCTAATTTCTTGCCAATGCCCTCTGACTCCACATTTGCTGGTGGTTCAGCTAACTGTGAATTTCCTTCAAACACCCATTCAGCCACATTTGCCCAGCTATAGTACGGCTGTTTTTGGAAACGCAGAATCTTCCCGAAAACATTGCCGGGAAAAGTGGTCAGTTGGGTGTTATAAACGTTCACGACGTCACTGTACTCGAGCCTTTTGTCATAAATCTGGCTTTCCACTTTCGCAATTTGAACAACGAGCTCTTTGTACGGCTGGCTTGAGACTAATTGCGGGTAATTCTCAGCCACAGCCATAAGCCTTGTTAAGCCAGTCGGCGAAAACTCGTTTCCTGCAAATTGCTTTGCGCCCTCGATAAGTTTCTTCAAATCATTTGAGACGGTCATGGAATCTTTCCTTGTCTCTATCGCGGATGTGAATATGCCCTCTTCATGGGCTATGAACCCTTTCACCACGTCTGTCAGGCCGGTAACAATATTTTCTCTCATCTGAAGCCCGGCTTCTACCTGCGCTGACCGATTGTCTATCTGCTGTTTCATCATGGTCAATATGTTGTAAAAGTATATATGAGCATATATACAAGCTACCGTCAGTACCGTTATGGTAATGGGCATGTAATAGTCAGCAAGAAACCTGCCAAACAAATGCAGCCACCGCTTCTTCTGAAAATGCTCTGAACCCAAGACCACTCGCACCTTTTCCTGACGTTTTTCGCTGGCTGATTTTCTAAAGGGAATCGCCATAAAGAACCTTTCTAAATCTCTTCAAGCTCCATAGCCTTTTTGAAACATTCCATAGCTTCTTCACGCTTACCCATTGCCTCATAGGTGTAACCAAGTCGTTTGTGAACCTTGGAGTAGTTTGGTTCAATTTCTGTCGCCTTGATAAGGCTCTCTATCGCTTTTTCATAATTCTTGAGCTTGTCATAGGCAACACCGAGGTTATACATAATGTCGAACGACGTCTTATTCTTGCGTGCAAGAGAACCGAGGTATTTAACTGCCGCCTCAGAATCATCATTTTTTATGGCCAACAGTCCTAATCTATAGACAGCATCCGTATGGGATTTGTCCATCTCAGATGCCTTCTTATAAGCCTCCTGTGCCTCCTCATCCATACCTTCCCGCTCACAGCAGATACCGAGGTTGTAATAAATATCCGCTTCTTCTTTACCCATGCCAATCAATTTGTTGTAGTGGTCAATGGCCTTTCCGTACTGACCACGCGCCATCAATGCAGCAGCTTTTTTGAAGACCAGCTCCTTTGCCTCAACAGCTTCAATATGTGTTAAATTACAGTAGCCATTAACAAGACCATCAAGGCATCCTCTGAGTTTGCCGAAAAAACTCTGCGTCCGAAGGGTCAGCGGCACCGCCTGATCCTTTTTGGGCTCTTTCGTTTCGCTCTTCTTTGTCATCTTTTATGCCTCCTCACTTTCCTCTTTGGCAGCCAAGTTTGCTCTCATTTTGCGAATACCGGCTAATACTGCCACTATTCCAAATAAAAGCACCGCCAGCGGCACGATAGTAACCAGTATATCTTTGAACATATACCAGTTGCCCATTATCCCCCACAGTCCAATCACGATTGCGATGATTCCTACAACAATGTGCAACATTTTTGCTCCTTTCTACTAAATTTTTCTTAAATATTTACTCTGCCATCGCTTGTTTCAACAGCATAATTCCACGCTTTTATTCCACCTATCACGTTATACACATCTTTAACCCCGGCATTTACAAGTATCTGGCATGCAACCTGGCTTGTTACGCCGGTAAAGCAATACACGATTATGTCCTTTGTTTTATCCAGGCTGAATACACGGTAGCCCAGTTCATTTAAAGGTATGTTTATCGCCTCGGGTATATGACCCTGGGCATAAGATGCGTTATCTCTGATATCGACGATTATAAAATTCTTGTCGGATTTGTTGTCTATCCTGGTCTTCAATTCATCTACGGTAATATTGTAGAAACCGGCCTCATTGGGCAACTTAAAAACAAAACTGTCAACAGAGTGGGGCACCCCTGCAGTCCTGGCGCATACTACCAACCTTCCAGCTATTACTAAGACAGCTAAAGCCAAAACAACTATTAAAATAAAAACTTTTTTCTTAGTCGTCATCATGCGATAATAACATTCACTTCTCTTGCGAAAGGAATTTTCTCCATTAACTGTACTTTGACGCGGCGGGCAATTCTATCGGCCTGCTCCATACTGAGCTCATCATCTACGCTTATCCACATATCAATATGCAGCAGTGTTCCAACGTACCTGGCCTTTACGTTTACAATCTCTTTTACCTCGCTTACCTTTTGCGTGCATACCCTTATTCGCTCCAGGATTTTGGGTGATGGAACCTTGTCCATAATCCCGCTAAAGCCCACAATAACCATTCGAAGGCTGATAAAAAACACAACGATTGAAATGATTGAGACACCAATCCTCTCAAGATACGCACCACCGAGATAAGAAAGAATTAAAAATAACAGGACAAAAGACGAAATCCACGCACCGATGCGATTGTAACGCCCGGACATGGCCAACATTGTACTTGAGCAACTTTTGGTTTTCTCCGCGAGATATCGATAAAGAACCTCGTTGGTTATTACAGATATAATCGTGACCATTATCGCCAGGGTGTATAAACCATGCATTTGTAGTCCAGCCATGACCACCAGGCTGTAGTAAATCATATGAATAGAAATAACCAGACCAAGAAAGCCGACCACTGCCATACTTATAAACAGTACCTTGCCTAGGCCATACGGGTATTTCTCATCGTGAGGCTTTTTTTCTATAACCTGTGCTTGCCATGGAATCAAAAAAGCCACTGCCGCCATAAAGGAGAAAAGGCCGTCCATCAAAACCAGCCTGCTGCCGCCCAGTAAGGCTATTCCAAACTTCAGAATGGCAATCGCCAGATTAGCCAGCAGCCCTACCATAAATGGTTGAACTGAATTGTCAGGATTTGGATATAATTTAGTTGTGCTCATTTGCAATTAATTCACTTTTTGTTATTTTTGGAGTTTTTTATAAAACCTACGAGGGACGCCGTGCCGTAACCGACAATAAAGCTCAAGGCCAAAAGAAAAACCGTTCTTATCTCAAAGCCGTTTGTGAAAGGCATATTTACCCGTGTTGTGTGCATATTGTCGCCAATAAACAAGAAAATAATCAAAACAACAATTACAACTATTATCGTTCGCCACATATTTTTTACCTGATTGTTTCTTTGACAATTGGTTTTACCTTGTTAATAGGAATCGCAAATCCAACACCTGTGAATACGCCGGTAGGAGCGAAGATGGCTGTGTTTATGCCTATGACCTCGCCTTTTACGTTGATAAGCGGTCCGCCGGAATTGCCCCTGTTAATAGCCGCATCTGTCTGAATCATATTATCATAGGTTTGACCGTCTATGACAAGGTTTCTTGAATCATCGCTTATAATCCCTGCCGTAACGGTCTGCTCTAACCCGAAAGGTGAGCCTACGGTCAGAACTTTATCGGCCACTTTTATCATGTCGGAGTCTCCGAGAATCACAGTAGGCATAGACGAGTCGGGTTCGATCTTCAAAATGGCAATATCATTTTCCAGGTCTTTGCGAATGATTACGGCTGGATAAACCACTCTTGCCGAACTGAAGGTTACAACCTTGATACTTGTGGCATTGGCTACTACATGGGCATTGGTCACGATATAACCCCTGCGGTCAACGATAATTCCTGACCCAAGAGATGCCTCTTCAACGAATTGTATGGACGGGTCATCGAAAGCAACTGAACTTGTCAAAGCCGGCCCACCTCTTCTCTGTGTTATCCTGTCCGCAGTTATATTGACAACCGCAGGCCTTACAGAGGCAAAGGCAGAGCCCAAATCATCATCCGCACATGTTAATACAAGATTATTACTTGCAGCTGTACTCGGACGCTGACCCGACTGTGCAAGCGTATCAACTTCTACATTTACTGCTGTGGTCTGCTCCTGCAAGAGCTGTTTCTTGCGCTGCAGCAGGTCCCACCCCAGGAAGGAGCTGCGCGTGCCATAGATTCCCAGATTGATAGTACCCCAGTACACTATGAGAAAGTTAACCACAACAAGTGCTACGAGCACCCACAAGATATTTTCCGAAAGCCATTTTTTTAAATTCATCTGCACACCTTTTTATCATTCTTCATCTTTATAACGTTCCCCTGATTCCTCGAGCCGTTTGCATATCGGCTTTTCATAATCATCCTCTTCATTTGTATGTTCGGTAAGTATGACGTTATCGTTGTCAGTAAATACCGAAAGTATTCTGTCCAGCAGACTTGTCTGTGTCCTGGCAACCGCTGTGACGACATCGGATGAATCCAGCGCCACATAACGTAATGTGCCCTGACTGTAAACATCCAGAAGTACTTTGTCGTCTTTGTCTGACGACAATGCGCCGAAGAAGTCCTTCATATCTGCAATTGGCGTATTGTTAATCCCAGTAATCACATCACCAGGCAGCAGACCAACCTGATCCGCCAGGCCGCCTGGTGTTACCGACAGAATTACAATCCCATCGATATTGGCCGGAATACGCAGCGAACTGCGCAAATCCGAATCGAGAACAGACAGCAATACACCCCAGTCAGAACCACTCGTATCTTTAGCGACATTAAGAACGGCGGATGAGTCGGCTAACGTGGCATAGACTGTATCTTTTTGCCTGTTTCTTATGTACACGATTTTCACATTGTCACTGGGATTTAGAGTGCTCATAATATTTCTGAAGCTGTTTACGTCCTCAACTGCAATGCTATTCAGGGATAGAATAGCATCACTTCTTCGAAGTCCCGACTCTTGAGCTGGTGAGCCGTCAACAACGCTGTTTACAAGAACACCGCACGGATTCGACAGGCCAAACTGCTCGGCAATAACCGCATTCACAGACATAATCTCTACTCCGAGAAAAGCGGATGGCGAAACAGACTTCTCCTCCGTCGGGTCAGTCCGAACATTCGCTTCATCCGCCTTGGGATTACCGACAGCACTACTCAAAAGACTGTGGTCACCTTTGGTTACGTACGAATATACTAAACAACCCATTAAACCAGCCGCCATCCCGCCGATAACTAAAGCCAACCAGTAGTATCGCTTCGAACTTTTGCCGACCTGATTTTTATCAACCCTCAAGGCTTTTGTCCCTATTCATTTTCGTTCTTGCCTTCCAGCTCGCCTTCCAGTTTATCGATTTTTTGGTCATGTTTTTTTAGTTTGCTTGCGATCCAGAATACTGCAACGATCAGCACTAAAAGTAATAATTGTCCGAGCGTCATACGATAACTCCTTTCTTTAAACTTTATTGAAATATAATAGATTCCCGCGTTCGCGGGAATTATAGACTTTGATTTTGATTTATTGTTTTATCATTTCCTTTTCATCCCAAGGATGCTGAGGAACTGCACTATGGCAAGGGCCGTCGCAATTATGTAGGTAAGTGCTGCGGCTTTGAGCACCTTTTTGACACCTTCAAGCTCCTTCTCGTCGGCTATATTGTTCTCTTTGATATATCGTATCGCTCTGGCTGAGGCTTCCAATTCTACAGGCAGAGTAACAAGATAAAAAACGACTATGGCAAGGAATAAAAGCAACGCTATGTTTATAAAAAACGATGCCAGGGCGACCCTGGACAACACTATCCCCAAAAACAAAAGCGGCAATATGAAGTATCCTGCCTTTTCCACAATTGGGGCGATACTATTTCTTAACTTTGCCGGCGGATAGTTGGTGCCGTGCTGTATTGCGTGCGACGCTTCATGTGCGGCGATTCCTATCGCAGCAATAGAGGAGTTTCTCGCAACATGCCGGGAAAGCCTGACAACATTTTGGCGTGGGTCATAATGGTCTCTGAGAGTGCCCCCAACCTCTTCGATAACGACCTCGTTGAGACCAGCGGAATTGAGCATAGTCCTGGCAAGACGACTGCCTGTAATCCCTTTCTTAACAGGTTCCTTCGAATATCTTTCATATAGCCGATTAACCTTGATATGAGCGTATAAGCCGTAAATAACCAAAAAAACAACCGCAAAACCGGATATAGTGTAAAGTCCTGTCAGCATATCAATTTCACCTAACCTCTTTTTGTTTTTATGTTAACTGTTCTTATATGCAATCCCTGTTCCCCATACAGGATTTGCCCATTCTATGCTGTCACACGCCACGCGACAGGCGCCGCATTCGAGACAGTTTTCATATCTTATATCAATTTCGTTTTTGGACTCACTCCAAATATAAACCTCTGCCGGGCAAATATATGTGCATATTCTATTGAGACACTTTTTACACAACTGTTTATCGAGCCTGATATGTGATTCTTTGAGGGGCTTTCTGCGAACAGTAAAAAGCTTATCATTCAGACTAAGTCGGTTTTTTTCTGCCGTCGCCATATCAGATTCCGCCCTTCACCAATTCCATGACTGTCTTGGCAGCTTTAACGAAACTTACTCGGCTGCGTATCATACGAACAATATCTCGCTTAACGGTACTTTTGGGGACATCACTCACCTCAAAATATCTTGTTATCACCTCTTTCATAAGGTGCGGATAGTCGTTGAGCAGCTCTTTGTGCGTACGCAGTATGTCGATAAAATCCCTGCTGCTTTTCATATTTTGAAGGATAAAAGAATTCTTCAGTCGTCGTTCGTACTGCCGAAGTGCCTTGGTATCGTATCGTCTTTGGCCCCTGTTTTCCAATATTGTCTCAGCAGCCATCATCCCTGAAGCCATAGCCATGTTCACACCCTCGTGGCAAATGCTGTTATTAACAAATCCAGCAGCATCGCCGACCAGCATAAGACCATCGGTATAAAACCTCGGCAGATTTTTATAGCCGTCCATCGGAATCATGTGAGCTGAATATTCCAGCGTTTTGCCGCCCTTTATTAAAGGCCAAATACACGGATGACTCTTAAATCTGTCCAGCAGCTGGTTTGGCGAAGGAGGATTTTTGCGTCCATATAACTCACTGATAATAACGCCGACACCTACCGACAACGAATTCATGTTAGTATAGATAAAACCATCACCTAACATACCAGGTGTGGCATCGGCAAAATACTCGTATGCCGCACCTTCTCTGGCTGTTAATCCGAATCTTTCGTCAATTACGTCTTTCCCCAGTTCTATCACTTCCTTAACAGAAATACATCGAGCACGCATCGATAACCTGTTGCGAAGCCCCGCCTTTTCCGAGAGCATGGAATTGGCCCCCTCGGCACAGACCACCACATCGGCTAATAAGACATTGTCCTGGTCATCGGCAGTACCGGCAGTTACACCGACAATTCTGTTGCCGTCCCATACAAAATCTGTTACCGCGATGCCGCAGATAATTGTAGCTCCCTGTTCTTCTGCCTTTTTAGCAAACCATTTATCAAATACAGAACGTCTGACGATAAATGAATGATTGTAGGGCGACTTTTTATGTTCTTCTGCGTCGATATTCAAAGAAACTTCTGAATTGTTTATCAGCAATGCATAGCGCTTTTTGGCTACAAATCTTTCGACCGGTGCTTCGGTATAAAATTCGGGAATCAACTCGCACATCTGGTCGGCAAAAAATGTCCCGCCAAACATATTTTTAGCACCGGGATACTGTCCCCTTTCGAGAATGACAACATCCACACCTGCTTTGGCAAGGACATACCCACAGGCAATTCCCGCCGGCCCCGCCCCGACAATAACCACTTCACACTTAGACATCGCTATCTTCCATCTGTTTGGTTCGAGAGCCTTTGCCTCCAAACACCTCTTTTATATCCGTGACTCTTTCCTTTACTTCCTGGATGCCGCGCCCAACACCGTATACGACATTGTACAGAAAGCTTTTCTTGTCTTTGGCTCTTTTTTTACTTTCGCCATCTTCCGTCTCGTTTAGCTGCTCGATTTTGCTGTAAGAACTGAAAAACTCTTCAAAATAATCACAATTCAAACAATCACCTTCACAATGGACCACTTCTTTGCCAAATTCGCGTACCACCACGAAGCAGTAATTAATCCGGCTTTTATACAGCAAGCAGTTTTTACAATCTTTATCGCACTTGGCCTTTTGTGGATATTCCCAGCAATGGCACAATGATTCAGATATAAAGCCAGTCTTTTCTTTATGAAAAGTCTCATAAAAAGCGATTGCTTCGGATACCGGAATCCTGCAATGGCCTCCGACAGTTTTCATTGTTCTAATTTTGCCTCGGTTAACCCAATTAATGATAGTAAAACGAGAAACACCGCAGAGTTTTGCAAGTTCAGTCGTTGTCAGACAATCCTTCCGCAACTCGATCTTATTTTTAGTTATGGTTTCTTTTAGCACGGCAGAAATAATCCTCCTACAATAAAGTTTATACGCAGATTACTTAACCGCCCAAAGCAAACTGATGTTCCAATTTGCTATCCGTTACAACAGGCTCGGCTTGCTCCCGGAGCCGTATCTTTTCTACTTCTCTGATCAAAGCCGGAACTACTTCAAGTGCATCCCCGACAATACAGTAGTCAGCCACATTGAAAATCGGCGCCTTTGGGTCTTTGTTAATAGCTACGATTGTTTCCGAAGACTGCATCCCAACAAGGTGCTGAATGGCACCGCTGATACCACAGGCAATATAAAGCTTTGGACGCACTGTCTTGCCCGTTTGTCCTATCTGATGAGCGTAAGGAACCCATCCTGCATCTACAACCGCACGGGAAGCTCCTGCTGCACCGCCCAGTACATCCGCCAATCGTTCAATAATTTTGAAGTTTTCGGCAGATCCCAGACCTCGGCCGCCGGCAACTATAACATCAGCTTCAGCTATATTAACTGCTTCCGCAACCCCTTTAACCACCGCAAGCAGTTGGGCTCTTTGAGTTAAGCTATAATCTTTATAATTATAACTGACGATTTTCCCGATACGCATCTGGTCTCGCTGGGCAGGTTTGAAAACTTTCGGACGCACACTTGCCATCTGCGGACGGTGGTTCGGGCAAACTATAGTAGCCATCAGATTACCGCCAAAGGCCGGCCTTGTCTGCAACAGATTTTTAGTTTTAGTGTCTATCTCAAGGCCTGTACAGTCCGCGGTTAATCCGGTCTCCAGTCGGCTGGCTACTCTCGGAGCTAATGAACGCCCGATAGCTGTCGCGCCAAGTAAAACAATGTTTGGCTTATGCTCTTTAATCAGTCCGGTTATTACTTCTGTAAAGGCATCTTCGATAAACACCGCCAATTGCGGCGACTGAGCCAGATAAACCTTGTCGGCACCGAAACAGACCAAATCGCGAGCAACCTTTGCAACCGCCTCTCCTAACAAAATCGCACAAAGAGGTTCACCTAACTTGTCGGCTAATTTCCTGCCCTCACAGAGAAGCTCAAGCGTAACATTGGCGATTTGACCTTCTCTCTGCTCGGCAAATACCCAAACACCTCGATATCGAGTCTTGTCAATAGTCGGTGTCTCTTCGCGAATCAACTCAATAGCTGCGAACTTTTTACAGGCATCTACACATGCTCCGCAAAGATTGCATTTAGCTATATCAATCCGGGCCAGCTTTTCTGTAATGGTAATGGCACCGAAAGGACACGCAGCAACACAAAGTTTGCAGCCCTTACATTTCTCCTCAATAATGCGTATACCCATCTTGTGCTCCTTCACAATATTTCTGCCTGATGGAGTTTAGACACCAAATCCGTTACCTGTTCGGCAGTCGAACCTTCCAGAATCTGACCTTGTCTGTTATGCTGAGGGGTAGTCATTTTGACAACTCTTGTGGGAGAGCCTTTCAACCCGATTTTGTTTTCGTCCGCACCGATATCCTGAGCAAACCAGACTTCAATCTCGGACCTTGCTGCATTTACTTTCCATTTCAATGAGGGAAACCGCGGCTCGTTAATCCCTTTGGAAACCGTAATCAGTGCCGGAAGTGAAAGCTTTATCCGTTCAATACCTACTTCGGTCATACGCTCCACAGTCATATTGCCATCACCCACTTCACTTATCTTCATAACACAACAGACATGACCAACACCCAATCTTTCCGCCAGTGAAGGCCCAACGTGTGCGGTATCGCCATCGACGGCTTGTCTGCCGCAAAAAACCAAATCGAAGCGGCCTATCTTTTTCACCGCTTTGGCCAATGTATAAGAAGTAGCCAGTGTGTCGGAACCCGCAAAACCGATATCGCTAAGCAAAACAGCATTATCCGCTCCCAAGCTCAAAGCCTGCCGTAAAGTCTCAACTGCCTGAGGCGGCCCCATAGATAAAACTGTCACCATTCCGCCATATTGTTCCTTGAGACGCAGACCCTCTTCGAGAGCATATAAATCAAAAGGATTGATGACACTATCTACGCCTTCGCGAATAAGTGTATTGGTTTCCCTGTTAATATTTACCTCAAGGGTGTCGGGAACCTGTTTAATACAAACAATTATATCCATCATCTACTCAAAATTCTCTAACGTTAAAAATTGTTATCTCACTTTCAAGGCGAAATTTAATTGCCAAAAGATGTTTATTAACAGCCCGCAACCATTCAAGATGAAGACCTATATCAACTGTCAGGGGAGCAGCATTTCCAAGTTTTGCCTGGATGTTTTCTGTCTGGCCACGTAGAAAATGCATGGCCTTGCGAGCCTTCATCAGTTCTGTCTTAAAGGCAAACTCCGGTGTGTTGGTAAATTGTAAATAACCCAATAAGTCGGATAACAACTCATTAAAAGCTTCGCAGATTCCTATTGACTTAACTAATTCAACACATAGCTGGTTTATCTGCGATGCTTTACCCTCAAGTTTTAGCACCTGATAGGCAAGTGTCTTTTTTCTTTTCTCAAGTTGCTTCATTTTTGTTTAGCTTAGAAGCTCCTCTTTCCACCAAATACGCCATTGGTCAATCAGACACTCGGGTGAACTCTTACCTATTGAAATAGTTTTACCGGTGACAGCTTGTAAGGCATCAAGGGTAGCTTTTCTCATCGATTCAGCAGAGTCGTTCAAACACTCAATCAAGGCCGAGATAACTCGATGAAGCTGGGAGCCGCCGATGGGCTTGAGTTGCCCGCCTAACCAGCCGATACATGTAACAGCTCTTCGCCGAACACTTACGTCTCCGTCAGATAACATCGCTAAAAGTTTCGGCAGACTCTCGATCCCAGCTAAGCGATATATCCCCCACACAGCAGCTAAACGTACAGAAGCAGTCTCGTCTGTCAAAGCACTTTCAACAGCACTTAGTCCTTCAGCCATTTCAAGTGTTAACAATGCCTTGATACATTCCTGACGTACTACCGCTGACTTTTCATCGGCTATATGAGCAACAATGACCCGGGCTGACAGTTCATGAGAAATGCCGCCGATTGTTTTAGCTGCATCCACACGGACTGCTGTATCGGCGCTGGCAAAATCAGAAAGAGCTTTTGTAAAGATTATTCTTTCCGCCTCATTTTTAAAATCAGATGCCTGCACATTCTCGACTGTTACTTTCAATGGCTCTGTTAACTCAACCTCCGGCAGCAGTTCAGGTTCTATTTCTTCAACATCTATCTCAGTATCAAACTCAAGTATTGGCTCCGGTTCCGGCACTTCAACATTTTCAACGTCTGCATCTATAAGCTCGTCCCGAATAACACCAGATTCAATTGAAGGTTTGATTTCTTCCACAGTCGGTACAACAGCAGGTTCATCCTGATAATCTGTTTGTGGCAAAGTGATGTCTATACCTGATTCTTCTTCTGACTTAAGGTGAGTATCGCTAACATTAGATTCCAATGTAGCTATCTTTGACTTAATCAAATCGGCTCGTATTCCTGTATCGTCAGCCTCTTTGCGAGCCTGGTTAAGCTCAGAAATCAAAGATTTATTCTCTGCCTGCAGGTTCTGAAGTTGTTTTTTAAGTTCAGTTTGGGAATATTCAGCCTGATTCTGTGTTTCGGCCAGTTCCTGTTGTGTCGCGGCAAGTTCTGATTCTAACTTAGCCGCTTGTTTGCTCACTTGTTCTTCTCGATAAGTTATCTCATTAACTTTATTCTGTGTTTTTTCCAAATCCGAAATCAGGGATTCTTTTTCAACCTTTATATCTTTGAGTTGCGATGTAATATCATTTTGATCTTTTTCAGCCTGATTTTGTGCTTCAGCCAATTCACTCTGCGTTGCGGCAAGGTCAGCTTCTAACTGGGCTGCCCGTGTTTTTAATTCCTCTTCTAAATTCAGCATCTTATTTTTCCCAGTTCGCTGGTTTTCCAACTCAGACTTCAAAGAATTATTTTCCGATTGAAGGTTGCTTATTTGAGACTTGAGGTCAGCCTGAACTTGGTTTGCTTTACTTTTCGTTTTTTCCAGATCAGAACTCAAGGATTTATTTTCCACCTGTATAGCTTCGAGTTGCGATGCAAACTCAGATTGAGCCTGCTCAGCTTTCTTTCGCGTCTCTTCCAATTCACACTGAGTTGCAGCAAGCTCAGATTCCAACTCGGCTACCCGCTTACTTCGGCCAACTCCCACAGCAGTTGTCTTTGCAGGTTTGCTCTGTGTTTCTTCGAGTTGGCTTCTAATATCATCAAGCTCCGATTCCAGTGCTGCTGCTCGTGCCCTTACCGCACTTTCGCGGGATTTCGTCTCACTCAGTTCACTTCGCATTTGATCCATCTGGGATACTAATGAGTGATTCTCTGTTTTCAGTTCCTTGATCTGTGATTCGAGCTTTGATTGTGTTTTTTCCGTGTTAGTCAACTTTCGTTGGGCTGCGGCAAGGTCGGATTTGAGTATAGAAGTTTTGGTATTGTCCGACTTCTTTTCAGATTTGTGTTTGACCTTTTCGTCAGCTAAGCCAAGCATTTCTTTTCCCGCTGAGATACTTCCGGTTGCACGACTCGCAATTTTATTGCTAATACTTGCCACCTTGCCGGCAAGGGCACCTGCACGTTCGGATGCAGTCCCAACAAACTCTAAAAACTGTTTTTCATTATCCATCGTTAATACCTATAATTTGCAATGAATCATACTGCGTTGCTCCGAGCAACAGCGAAACCCCCAAAATCAGTTGTTGTATCCGGAAAAAGTAATGACACGCCGACGAATGCTACAGCAGAACAGGCTATGCCGTACAAACCATCATATAAACCTAAAGATTCGAGTTTTTCCGGAAGAACAAGGATATTGGTTAACAACAAAACTGTGGTTATTCCTCCGGCAAGCATGCCAGCCATAGCACCGGAGCAGCTGCTCTTCTTCCAGAAATAAGCCCCAAGGGTCGGCACAAACAGCCCTGAAACCATAAAGGCATAGGTATAGAGAGCGGCATGTAGAACCGAAGTGAACTGGGCGGCCATAACAACCGAAAGAGTGCCGATAATAAGAGTTATCAACATCGACAAACGAATCGATGCTTTAGTTGAAATCCTGCGAAAAAAATAGCGTTCGATAATATCAGTCGCGAAGTTGCCGGAAGACGCCATAAGGCAACTGTCCGCTGTTGACATTATCGCTGAAAAATATGCCACGATGACTATCCCAGTTACGCCTGCCGGCAGAACATCGCGAATAAGTATCGGCATTGCCATTTCCGGCTCGGCGCCAGGAGCGACAACACGGGCACACATACCAAGAAATGCACCGGCAAATGCAAAAACCGGATACTCAAGAAAACCTGCAATATACCATGCGCGTTTGGCCTCATGCTCATTTTTGCAAGCATACATTCGCTGGTATATCGTATTGCCGATCAGCCAGGCGGGAATAATCGTTAGCATCCAATTAATAAATGTTGCCGGCGAAATGTTTGAAAGAGAAAAATATTCCGGCGGCAGTTTCTGTCTGAGGGCATCCATGCCTCCGATTTTATACAACGCTACAGGGATCGTAATGAGCAGCCCGCCAAGCAGCAGTACCCATTGAACGGCATCGGTATAAATGACCGCCTTAAGGCCGCCGACAACTGTGTAAGCTATGGTAATAATCGCCATAAAAACCAATGCAAATGTCATTGGCTCAACTCCAAAAGGATTTTTCTGGATGATTGTCACGGAAGCCAACTTGGCACCGGCGAGCATTTGAACACCGGCAAAACCAAGATATGCAATGCCGGAAATTACCGCGGCGACTAAGGCTACTTCATCGTTATATCTGTACCGAAGGAAATCGGGGTAGGTCATGAATTTGTATTTTGCATCAATTTTCTTGATTCGTGGAATAATAAATACAGCACTTAGCCATGCTCCGACCAGACCGGTAAACAAAAGCCAGCTTCCTGCAAGTCCCATCACAAAACCAAGGCCGCCCAAACCAATGGAAAAGCCCCCTCCGACATCCGTAGCAACAATTGAAAGCCCAACATAAGAAGACCCTATTGACCGGCTGCCGACGTAATAATCTTCGATGTTCTTGTTACGAGTATAATGATAAAGACCGACTGTTAAAACACCTGCCATATACAAAACGAATATTAAATAGTCAAATATGGTCATATCTACATGCGTCAACTCAGGCGAGATCGGCCGAATTGTTCTTTTCCTAAAATGATGTCTTTAAGGAACAGCTTAGATGAACCTTGGTTTATTAATCAATTCCTGTCTATCTTACCCTTGGGCTTGACGCTTGTCTTTTTTGCTCTGGGAACCGCCGGTTTAGGTTTCTCCGGTTTTTCTTCCAACTTGTCTTGCTTAGCTACTGGTTTTTCCTTTTTCAACTCAGCAAGTTTCTTTTTTGCTCTGGTAACCGCCGGTTTAGGTTTCTCCGGTTTTTCTTCTAACTTGTCTTGCTTGACTGCTGGTTTTTCCTTTTCCAACTCAGCAAGTTTCTTTTTTGTCTGGCTCTTTATGGATTCGGTTGCCTTGGTGGACGGCTTTGGTTTGGGTTCCAGCTTTTCTGTCATCATATTTTTGACACAATCGCTGATTTCCCTGCTGCGAACCACCACCTTTCCCGCCAAAGTGCCCGCAAATTTAGATACAGTCTCCACGGTTCCCAAAAGCTCTGATTTATGGTTGTCCATTATCGGTGCCTTTCTTTTCCAGCCTGAGATTTTCTTTTAAACAATATCCACAATAGTTACCATGGCCAATAAACTGCAGGCCGGACTCTTCAAGCTTTATAGATTCCTCGCTCTTTAAGCGGCAGCCGGCTTTGTTTGACTGGCATTTTTGTAACCATTTTTGAAAGCCTCCTTTACCTCAGAGGCTACTTCACGGGTTTTTGCATACAGCTTGTCCAGTGCATCCGGACATTTCCTGCGTACAACTTCTACGCTTACAGCACCGACGAATACCCCGCCTATCAGAATTCCTAAACTCTTAAGCATGACATTTCCTTTCCTTGTTAACACAGAATTGTTTTACTTTATTTGGCTTTTGTTTTCTTACTTGTCATCCGATTTCGTAAAAGGCATTGAATTCCAAAATCGCTTTACGCCATCTTCGGCCTTTTCCACCAGTTCCGGCTTACTTGAACGAAGAAACTGCATTCCTGCTGCTCCTAAAAGTACACCCAATATAGCCAACCCTATTACTGCCATCTCTAAATCCTTTCTCTGTTGATTTTTCTCTATTAAAAAAACCCAGTCAGCTATCCATTTGTATAGCCAGCTGGGTTATATCTTTACTAACCTTTCCTGCCTCACCCCGGGGAGTATTAAAAACTCCAGCAGTCCTTGCCGGCATTCTATCCATGCTCGATATTATGAGGCCAAGCCCAATTATGCTATAAGGTGCAGAATTGGGTCATTATCATATATCAATGGATAGCGCAACGAAAATCACTGAGCCATTATTTTCTCAAAAGCCTTTTATTCGGTGTAAAAAACATCCTGTCTAATTGCATCGTCCTAATTTTCGTTTTTCGACTCATTCGGTCTTATCCCGCACTCCGTCCCCGTCGGTTACAGTAATACCCTGCACCATTTTCGGTAAAGCCTGCCATCGTAATTCATTTTCGCTTGTCGAAAGGCAATAAACCACACATTTGGTGGTACTCGTTGTTGCAACCTTCCAACTCTGCCAAAATCAACAACATGCACAGTTTAATTACACCAATAACGCCTGTCAAACTATTTTTAGGAGATTCAACAAAAACATCAATCAACCTAAAGAAAATGCGACCTCGACAAAGGTACTGTTGACCCCTTAGATATTAACAGGACATTACTTATGAGTCACTTGAAAGATTTTTTCATCTCACAAATCTTCGGAGAAATAACTTGACACTTCGTCTTGTTTGACCTACTATTTCCACCATATCTACTTCTTTAGTTGATTTAGCAGGATTGAAAAAATAGAAAATGTATGTTGATTTGAACGAATGATGTTTTAAGTGGCAGTAAGAAATACAATTTATAGTGGAACCGGTCCGCGGAAAGAGTATTTGACTACGACCGAGCTTGCGAGGTTTTGCGGCGTCTCGCGTTTTACCATTCTTAGCTGGATCGACAAGGGCAAAATCAGCACGATCAGAACCGTAGGAGGCAAGCACAGAATTCCCATCTCCGAAGCCATATCTTTTCTGGAAACCCTGCAACGTAAGAGTTCTCCCAAAGAGAAGAAGGTCGCAACATCTGGCGCATTAGGACATTGCTGGGAATATCTGCAAAAAACAAACTGCGAGAGGGAGTGTAATAACTGCCTGATATATGGAAGAGAAATAGATTACTGCTTCGTAGTTGTGCGACAATTCGGCAAAGGTGTCATTCGCTGCATGGGAGATTGTTTGAGTTGCGCCTATTTCGAGAAGTTTTTCGGTTCTCACGGCAACGCTGCCGCGATTGAAGCAACGCCAGATGGAAAATCTATGGGGGCAACTGCTGAAAAGAAAAATTTTCTCGATAATTTTATTCATGATGTCGCTCAGGGCAATGACAGGATAAAAAATCCTGCTGCGATAGTCGTCCATAAGAGCAGTATGACGAAATCCTTGTCACACCTGCCAGAATACAAGGTCAATGAGCTATCTACCATAACAGAGATTATTCTTAAGGAACTGGATGACGTTCAGATGGTAATCCTGTTTGGCTCTTATGCCCGTGGTAAATGGGTTGAAGATGTCTGCAACGAGAAGGATTGCACATACGAATACAAATCCGACTTTGACATCCTGGTTGTCACTAAGTATGCCGAAGCTGCCAATAACCCGGAACTACAGAATAAAGTCGAGGGCAAGCTTAACCGTGCGGAAACAACCGTAAATCTCATCTTTCACGATATTCAGTATATTAACGCTCAACTAAACAATGACCAATACTTCTTCTCCGATATAATAGAAGAAGGAATAATGCTTTATGACTCCGGAAGATTTCGATTTGCAAAAAAACGAAAAACTAACCTCGAGAAAAGAAAACAAATCGCCCAGCAAAATTTCGATGCGTGGAATGAAAAGGCAAAACATTTCTATGCTCATTTCCAATATGATTTAGAAAAAAAATGGTACAACGAAGCCCTCTTTGAACTTCACCAGTCTATAAAATGCTTTTATACAGCGATACTACTGGTATTTAGCGGTTATAACCCCCAAAGCTGTGATCTTGAAAAACTTGGCAGGTACGTCGCAAGTTACGAACCTGTTTTTCTTACTGTTTTTCCGTGTACAACCGAGCGACAGGACAAAATCTTCAACCTCCTGAACAATGCTCAAGTTTATACTTATAGCGAAGACTCATATAATATCACAAAAGTCGACATGGCCCATCTTGAGCAATGTGTCCAAAAGCTTATGGAATTAACCCAGGAAATCTGCAAAAAGAAAATCGACTCTTTCGCTTAACCTGCATATTTCATAGGGTTATCTCCTTTTTTCTTTCAATGAATCGCTTTCTATAAACCATAAAAGCCGCGTTACCCGAATGTTCTATAATTTCATGATTCGAATGTGCACTAACTGCCATCGATACTATAGGCAAAGCTCGCGGCACTAAAGGACCGGCCACAGCCGCAAGCTACTCATTCCTAAGCAGTTACAGAAGGCACCCAAAAAAGAACGGAGAGGGCGGGATTCGAACCCGCGGTAGAGGTGTAAACCCCTACGACGGTTTAGCAAACCGTTGCCTTAAGCCGCTCGGCCACCTCTCCGAACATTATTTCGATAATCTACTCTATATAAGCCGGGATTGCAAGATGATAACTATAAAACTGCACTTTTTTGTAACCGGCATAGAATTCGAGAATATTGCCGCCCGGATGATATTATTCTCGCTAAAAAATCGAAGGAGTATTACCTACGCAGAGATTTTCTATATCTCTTGCTACAATCTCAGCAATAATTTGCCCCGGCCCTGATAATATCGGCCTCGGCATAACATTCCGCCCAATCGTCTCAGCCGGGTGCTGCTTTGGGGGAGGCTTGGCCATTTTATCCGGGCCTTTCCTTCTTATTGCGGTAATTTTTCGCTGTTCGGCCATAATCTGTTTGGCCAGGTCGAATTTCGGTATTTCACCAGTCTCTTGCATCGCATCCTCGCGTTTGGCCGGCGGTTCATTTACAAGTTGTGCCTTTTTTACGGCAGGCTGTGAAGTCATCTCTTTCGAAGAACGCTTCCGCTTCTTATCATCACTTTCTTTAACATTTTTAGCCTTACTCACCGCCATTACCTCCTACAATGCTAATCATTCCTTCTTACTTGACTTCTGTAGTATCGTTATCAAGTCAAAAACGCTTTGCATAAACATAATACGCCCCGCGGGATGTCCCGTTGTCACCCGTAAGCCAGGTCTGCAAGCGAGTTTTGCCCGCTTTAAGTTCGACCCGGAATGTTACGCTATGCGCATCGTGGGGAACCGGCCTGGTCAGATCCTCGTCGGCGACTTTCAGCCGGGCCTTCGTGGCGACGATAGCCTTGCCGCCGGCAATCGCTTCGTTGATCGGTGCATCGGCTTCCCTGGGCCAGCGCCGTAATTCGAACTCATACGTGCCGTCGCGCTGGATTTCAACTGCCCAGAAGCCGTTGGCCTGGCTGCCGCTTCGAACCACCTCCTGACTCCACGGCGGGTTCGGGCCGTGCCAATCGTGGGACATCAGACGGGTAGGATTCTGTTTATCCGAACCAATAACGATCTCGCAGTACTTATCGAAACCCTGCGAAAGATCGGCCCACCACTGTTCATAGGACCGACGCAATTCCTCAACGATCTGGGGATTCGAATCGGCGAGGTCCTTCTTCTGGGCGGGATCGGCCTGGATATCGTACAGCTCCTTGCCGTTAATCAGTCGCCAGCGTTGGGTCATCACGGTGCTCTTGCGCCACTTTTCCGGATGCTCGATCCGCTGAGAGTGCACCAGCAGCGCACGGTCGGGCCAGTTGCTCGTCTTGCCCTTCAAAAGCGGTGCAAGGCTGTCGCCGTCGAACTTTACGCCGCCCGGTTTCTTCAGGCCGCACAAGTCTATGAGCGTCGGCAGCACATCAATATGTGCCGAGAGCCGGTCAATATCACCGGAGTCTTTCAACCCGCCGGCAGGCCAGCGTATAAAGAACGGCACGCGGTGCCCGCCCTCATATTCAGAGCCCTTTTTGCCCCGCATTCCTCCGGCGTGACTTCCCGATGTTCCATTGTCGGTCATAAAGATAAGAATCGTATCCCGCTCCAGCTCCAGCTCTTTAAGCCGGCGCATCAACCGGCCCATATTCTCATCAATGTTTGTAATCATCCCGTAGAAGTTGGCTTGATTGTCTTTGATGCCTTTGTCTCTGTACGGTTTGCTGTATTTGTCGGCCACGTTGTAAGGCGCGTGTGGAGCGTTGGTCGGCACGTAGCAAAAGAACGGACGATTCTTATTGGCTTCGATGAATTTCAAAGCCCCGTCGAACCAGATATCCGTACAGTACCCCTCGAACTTCTTCGGCTTGCCGTTATGAAAGTACGTATCGTCAAAATAATCGTTGCCCCAGTAATCGGGCCCCTGACCTACGCCGCCCCCGCCGTGAATCAGGACTTCCTCAAAGCCCCTGTCCTGCGGCCTGTACGGATAATTATCGCCCAGGTGCCACTTGCCGAAGATCGCGGTGCGATAACCGCTCGCAGAGAAAACGTCGGCCATTGTCACCTCATTTCTGCCTAGCAGCGACCGGCCCATAATCGTATGCCATACGCCGGTGCGCGATGAGTAATGCCCAGTCATCAGAGCCGAGCGCGTCGGCGAGCAGGTCGGGTCCACGTGGAAATCGATCAGCCGGATACTCTGGGTATACAGCTCGTCGAGATTGCGAGTCACAATGTCATCGTTGCCGTGACAGCCGAGGTCGCCGTAGCCCTGGTCATCGGTCATTACCAGAATTACGTTCGGCTGTTTTGCTTGAGCTGCTGTCCCCTTCCCTACTCCGGCACAACTCGGCAATACCGAAAGAGTCCCCGCCGAAGCCGCTGCAAAACCAACGGTCTTGAGAAAACTCCGACGAGTCAGCCGGACGTCTGTTTCCCGATGTCTTTTTGGAAATTCTCTTCTTGTCGGGCCGCCCACTTTTTTGCCTCCTTATTGTCAATCACTTCGCACTGGGCCCAGGGAAAGTTGTGTGAAATCGCCCGGCCTGAATTGCTCTATCAGCGTACGGACATCATCGACGGTGACTTGCTTGATCGCAATGACATCGTCTTCGATCGTTCGATACTGCTGCAAATATGTCCAGTTAAAACCAAGGTCGACCAGCCGGCCCATCGGCAGCTCGTTCTTAATCACCAAAGCGCTCAATATCTTGTTTTTAGCTTTCGTCAACTCATCTTCGGTAACACCGCTCCGGGTTAAATCATCAAAAATGCCTCTGACAATATCGAACACTTTCGTAACGTTGTCACTGCCGCAGCGAATATAACTGCAAAAGGCCCCCGTGCCGTCCATCGCTCCGAACTGCATCGACGCAGCTTCCGCCAATGCCTTGTCCACCAGCTCCCAGAAAAACCGCGACCCGACGTCGTCTCCGATAATCGTGCCCAAAAGCGAAGCGGCAAATCTCCTCGGGTCCTGAGCGGACACGCCGGCACTCATCAGGCATATATGCTCGCGGGCCAGATTTGCCTTTTCAAGCCGCTGCTTCTTCCTGCTGCACTCGCTGTGACTGAGTTTCCGTTCGACGGTCTGCTGCTGCCAGTCGCTGCAGGAATTTGCCGCCAGGGAGCGTATCCGGTCCCAATCGAAATTCCCAGCACAGGCAAGGACAATATTGTTCGGCGCATAACGCTTTACGAAATAGGCACGCATCTGTTCGGCGGTCAAATTGTCGACACTTTCTTCGCTGCCAAGCACACTGTTGCCGCACGGATGTCCATCGAAGTGCAGAGTTCTGCACCGCTCCATCACGTCGAAGCTCGGCATGTCCTTGTACATCGCAATTTCTTCTTTGATGACGTTCTTTTCGATATTGAAATCTTCGTCTCTAAGGGCCGGCCTCATCAACTGAGTCCACAACTCCGTCACCTCGGCCAGATATTCCGGAAGGACAGCGGCATAATAAACCGTGTTTTCCTCGCTGGTGAAGGCGTTGAATTGCGCACCTGTCCTGTCGAACGCCTCGTTCACTTCAAGCGCACTGAGCTTGTCCGTGCCTTTGAACAGCATATGTTCCAGGAAATGCGAGACGCCGTTTATCTGTTCGGTCTCGTCACGAGAGCCGGTCCTCACAAAAAAACCAACCGCCGTCGATTTCGCAGATTTGTTAATCTCGCCGATTATAACTAAGCCGTTTTCTAATTTCTCGCTCTTAAATTCCATGCGTCGTCCTACTGTATTTTGACCTGCTTCGGGCCGATCGTCACAACCGTAAAGTCGCCGAACGGATTATTTCGTAAAAATGCCAGAACCGAATCAACACTGGTTGCCTCGATCCTGTCCTTGATTTCGTCGAGGCTGCGAACTCTGCCTAATATATAGTGATCGCTTCCAATGGCACCGGCTCTGCTGCTGGACGATTCGCTCTGCAGGATCAGCGAGCTTTTGAGTCCGACTTTGGCCCTGTCGATTTCTTCCTCGCTGATTCCTTCGCTAAGCCGATTGAATTCGCCGATGACACAATCGAGCGTCTCCTGGGCCTTGTCCGGTGTCGTGCCTGCGTAGCACATAATGCCGGCCGCTTCCTTCAGGGCGTGATACCTCGCCCCTATCGCGTAGCACAGACCCCGTTTTTCCCTGACCTCCGTGAATAATCTGGCGCTCATCCCGCCAGAAAGAACCGATATTGCAACTCTGGCATTGTAGTAGTCCTCATCGGTGGGCTTGATCGTTTCGGTCATCAGGGCAATGTGCACCTGCGCACCGTCATTATCGATATGCGTATATTTTCCCTGTCTCGGGCCCAACGTTATGAATTCGCCGCCCTCTTGTGGCTCAGATTCAAACAGTCTCTCTATCTGTTGACAAACGGCATCAAAATCGTATTTACCGGCGACAGAAAAAATCGTCTGCGAAAGATTGAATTTATCTTTTATAATCTGCCCCGATAGCTGAGCCGTTAAAGCCTTCAATTCTGCGATATCTCCGACTGTGCTGCGTCCCAGTGGATTCGGATAAAACTGCTCCCTCAGTTTGAGCATCACCTTATGCCGAGGGTCATCATCTAAAGACAATACCTCGTCAATCGCCAGTTGCCTTGCTAGTTCAAACTGGTCGTCTTTCAGGCTGGGTCTAAGTATAATGTCCGCATGCAAATCCAACGCTTCTGCCAGATTTCCGGCTTCCAATGCCGCACCGATGGCAATATGAGAGCTGCCGACCGACCGGCCGCGGACCAGCCCCAGCCCATCAATTGCATCGCTGAGCTGCCTGCTGTCTTTATCGCCGGCCCCTCTGAAAATCCAGTCGGCAATTACATTTCCGGCCCCGCAGCAACCGTCCGGCAGGCATGCCTCCCCGGCCGGCAGCATAAAATCAAACGCCACCGACTCGACCGCTTCCATCGGCTCACCCAGAAGGACCATCCCGTTCTTTAACATGTATTTATTAAAATGTTCTGCCATTTATGAGCTCCATGGAGATTCCAAAAAAAGTAGGCAGGATTCTACCAGCAAATGGATTCGGTTTCAACTGCAAAATCGTTCCGATATTAATCAATAAGATATCGAGGCAAAATTGATCCGGGATGCCGTCTTCATAAGTTGACAATCAGAGTGTAATATCAAATTTGGTTAATTAGAGCCGATTAAGCATTGCTGTCATTCCCGCGAAAGCGGGAATCCAGAATCTTCGTTGCTTATCCTTACAATTGTGGTATCGGTTCTTATTTACTGAAATTATTATAAGAAGCTTTATTATAGATGTCATGACAGCAGAATTTCGATACTAGTGCTTTGTCACGATTAAAGATTTGGGTGGATATTTCCGATAATTCTCCATGGCTGTAATTATCATGGAGGATTACTCATGGTCAAAAAGTACATTATTCGGCTTTCGGAG
>CAYTNN010000008.1:32740-40841 GCA_964439135.1 uncultured Pirellulales bacterium | reverse complement strand
ACCGGTTAACCGGATAAAGCAAAATAATACCGGCAAAATCTCCTGTAAGTGGGTGAAGCGGTAGGTGGTTTATGGCTAAGAAACAGTAGCAAAAACCGCCCGGCGCTGATAGTATACGCTCGAAACTGGGGCTTTTTGCCCAAATCGTTCCGGAATATTTCGATATCCGTTGAAAATCCCGGCAAAAAACAGGAATTGGATGGATAAATTACAGGAGCAAAAGAATGGTTCGCAGTCTTTATAAAGCACGTATGATGAAACAGTTTGGCCGGCTCTTTCTCGGGCTGACACTTTTATTTTCGGCTGGAGTCTTTGCTGGAGAACCGGTTCAGGGCCCCGTTTCTGATTATTTCAATGTCCGCAGTTTCGGCGCGGCCGGAGATGGCAAAACGGACGATACGGCGGCATTTCAAAAGGCCCTGGATGCGGCGGCAAAAGCCGGCGGTGGTGTTGTTTACGCTCCTGTCGGCAATTATTTCTTCGCCGGCAATTTGAACGTGCCCAACGCGGTTACTTTGGCGGGCGTCTGGCAATCGGTCCCGGCACATAACGGCCTGCGCAACAGGGGGCTTCCCAAGCCGACAGATGACGGCACCACTTTTTTGGTGACGAGCGGGGCGGGTAGTGAGGACGGGCCGGCTTTCATAACTCTCAATACAAACAGTACCCTCAAGGGCGTTGTGTTGTATTATCCTCAACAGAACATAGATGACATACCCAAGCCGTACCCGTGGGCTATCGCCATGCGAGGCAAAAACCCGGCGGTACTCGCGGTGGAAATGCTCAATCCGTACAACGGTATCGACGCAACGCGGAACGAGCGACATTTGGTTCGTGACGTACATGGCCAGCCGCTCCGGCGGGGCGTCCTGGTCGACTCCATCTACGATATAGGGCGAATCGAAAACGTCCACTTCAATCCCTGGTGGAGCATGAAACCAAAGCTGTTCCAGTGGCAGATGGAAAACGGCGAGGCGTTTATCTTCGGCAAATCCGACTGGCAGTATGTCTATAATACATTCTGCTTCGGCTACAAGGTAGGCTATAAGTTCATTCAGGGCACAAGGGGTATGTGCAACGGCAACTTCCTCGGTATCGGCGCCGACGATTGCCATACGTCCCTTGTCGTCGAGCAATGCGCTCCGTACGGGCTGTTGATTACGAATGGCGAGTTCGTATCGTTTCATGGGCCGGACCCGACCATGATCGGGGTCGAAAAAAGCAATACGGGAAGCATCCGCTTTTCGAACTGTGCGTTCTGGGGTCCGTGCAACCAGATAGCGAAGATCGCAGGGACTGGGACAGTCGGCTTTAGTGATTGCACGTTTGTCCAGTGGGGCGGCAAACAGGGCGATCGTCACGCAATCCAGGCGGACAGCGGCACCGTTCTTATTCGGGGATGCGAGTTTCGACAGGACCGGCCGCAAATCCGGCTTGGAGAGAATGTCACCCGTGCCATTATCACGGAGAATTTATTCACAGGCTCGGAGCGGATCGTCAATAAATCCGGGGGAAACGTGCAACTCGGATTTAATGTAAGTAACTAATGCGTAAATGGACGGGTTGATAGGGCGGTAAAGCGAACCGCCAATACCCGTTCGATAATTATATGACCGGCGTAAGATTATTTTCGAGCGGCTTGCTCATTTTCCTGGCGGTGCTGTTCGAGGATAAGTTCGCTGATTTTGACCGGGACCCTGGCATAGCGTGACATTTCCATTGAGAAAGTGCCGCCCCCCCTGGTCATGCCGCGAATTACCGTGGCATAGCCAAACATGTTTGCCAGCGGAACCTCGGCTCGAACAACCGTGTAGCTGTCCCGTGTTTCGGTTGCCAGGATAATTCCTCGCCGGGAGTTGAGGTCGCCGACGACCGGGCCCTGGAATTCGCCCGGCATTTCGATCTCGACAGTCATGATCGGTTCGAGCAGGCAGGGCCTGGATTTTTTGAATGCTTCGATGAAGGCGTCTCTGCCGGCCGTGCGGAACGCCATCTCGCTGGAGTCAACCGAATGGTACGAGCCGTCGTCAAGACACATTTTGCAGCCGACAATTTCATAACCCGCGAGCGGGCCTTTCTTCGTAGCCGCCTGAAAGCCCTTGTTAACCGCGGGGATGTATTCGCTGGGGATTCGTCCCGATTTGATGTTGTCTTCGAACTCGTACGAGGATTCGGCGTCCTCGGGCAGCGGGATGAGCCGGCCGACCACGTGGGCATATTGCCCCGAGCCGCCGGTCTGTTTTTTGTGCTTATAGTTGAATTTGGCTTCGACCGTAGGTGCCTCGCGATAGCTGACGTTCGGGATGCCGACAGTCACCTCGGCCTTGAATTCACGGCGCATGCGTTCGACATAAACGTCGAGGTGCAGTTCTCCCATGCCGGCGATAACCGTCTGGCTGGTTTTCGGATCGGTGGAAACGCGGAAGGTCGGGTCTTCTTTCATGAACCGGCTGAGTGCCTTGGCCATGCGTTCCTGGTCGGCGGAACCGGCAGGCGTTACAGACAGGCTGATAACCGGGTCGGCAATAAAAATACTTTCGAGAGAATAGTTGATGCCGTTGCCGCAAATCGTGTCGCCACTGGCACAATCCACAGACAGCAGGGCGATTATGTCGCCGGGGCCGGCATCGGTAACGTCCTCGCGGTTGTTTGCGTGCATCCGAACAATCCGGCCGATCCGCTGCATACGATTCGTTCGGGCATTGCGGTATTGTTGGCCTCTGATGATTTGGCCCTGATAGACGCGGACATAACTCAACTGCCCGAAAGATTCGTCCGCAATCTTGAAAACCATTGCCACCAGTGGAGCATCGGGGTCGCTCGCCAGCGGGATTTCCGTGCCCTCGTTGTTGTGATCGCGGGCGAAGCTGGAGCGGTCCATCGGGTTGGGAAGGAAATCGCACACGGCGTCCATCAGGGGCTGAACGCCCTTGTTCTTGAACGCCGAGCCCAACATCAGCGGCACGATATCGCGGTTGATTGTGGTTTCGCGAATCGTCCGGCGGATCATATCATTCTCGACGGGCTTTTCTTCGAGCAGCAGTTCCATCATCTCGTCGTTGTACATGCTCAGAGCGTCGAGCATTTCTTCTCGTGCTTTTGCCGCCTTATCGGCATACTCGGCGGGGATCGGTCCCCGGATAACCTGTTCACCGCTGCTGCCCTCGAAGGTGATGGCCCGCATGGTAATCAGGTCGATGACGCCTTGAAAGCTTTCAGACACTCCCATGTTGATCTGTATGGGGACAACGTTCAGGCCGAGTTTTTCTCTCAGGTCATGACGCACCCGTTCGGGATCGGCGCCGACACGATCCATTTTATTGATAAAGGCGATTCTCGGCACGCGGTATCGTTTCATCTGCTGGTCGACGGTAATCGACTGGCTCTGGACGCCGCCAACCGAACAGAGTACCATGATCGCCCCGTCCAGAACGCGCAGCGAACGTTCGACTTCCACGGTGAAATCCACGTGGCCCGGAGTGTCGATCAGGTTGATGCTAATGTCTTTCCAGGTTACCTGTGTAGCGGCCGAGGTTATCGTGATGCCTCGCTCGCGTTCGATATCCATAAAATCCATTGTTGCCCCGCCTTCGTTGGCGTGGACTTCCTGCATGCGATGAATACGCCCTGTATAAAACAAAATCCGCTCGCTCAGCGTTGTTTTGCCGGAGTCGATATGTGCCGAAATACCAATATTTCTGATTCTACTAATCTGCTTCATTTTTTCTCAATGCTATTACTTAAACACAATGTTAATTCTTTTTTCGCATGGCCTTTAAAGAGCTATAGCGAAACTGTACACGCCTCACCATCCTGGCGAGAGGTCTCTAACGATCCTTCAGTGATTTCCGCAAATTACATTGGAGTGAAAGATGCTAACTACTTCCATAAACAGCGAAAACTACCATTATACTTCGGTTATTTCTAAAAGGCAAGTGAAAAAACAAAAAATATTACAAAAAAATGCAAATAATTATGGTGTACTATTCGGTGACAAAATAAGCCGTAGATACCAGGAATGCCCCGCATTTATTGTCGCAAAACGGCATATTGACATGCCGGCCGCCGGCGTTGTTTTGGTATTGAGCCGGAGTTTGGTTCACCGGCGATCAAATCCCGGCGGACATACTCTCCAGAAATTCCTTGTTGGTAGGATATTTCTGGAGCAGCTTGAAGAGGGAGTCCAGGGCTCCGCGGGGCCCGTAGTTGGACAATACACGCCGGAGCGTGGCTATGCCTCGGGTATCGTCATCGCTGTAGAGCTTGGCTTCCTTTCGCGTGCCGCTGGCCGGGATGTCGATCGAAGGGAAGATTCTGGCCTCGGCAAGGGCGCGGTCGAGGACGATTTCGCTGTTGCCTGTTCCCTTGAATTCCTCGAAGATAAGCTGATCCATTCGAGAGCCGGTATTTATCAGGCACGTCGCGATGATGGTGGCGGAGCCTCCGTTTTCAATTTTGCGCGCCAGTCCGAAGATTCGGCGGGGGATTTCCAGAATGCCGGCTTCCAATCCGCCGCTCATAGTCTGGCGACGTGGTGCACCTCGCCGGCGGCCCCTATTGTTGAAAGCCCTTCCCATTCGCGTGAGACTGTCGATCAGCAGGACTATCTCTCTGCCGCATTCCAGTTCCGTTTGTATATGGGCAAGCATCAGCTCGGCGAGCTCGGCGTGCTCGTCGGCACTGTGGTCGCTCGTACTTGCCACCACTTCGGCTCCCTCGACAGACCTGCGAAAGTGGGTGACTTCCTCGGGCCGCTCATCCACCAGCAGCACGATAATACGGCTTTCAGGGGAGCATTGCCGAATCGCCTGGACGATTTGTTCCAGGAGAACGGTCTTTCCCGCTTTGGGCGGCGAAACGATCAACTGGCGCGTTCCCTTGCCGATTGGCGCAATGAGGTCGACGATACGCATGCTCTCCTGGCCGGAAGCGCCCAGGTCAAATCGTTCGTGAGGATCGATGGCCACCAGATCGGTAAACCGCGGGCGTTTGCGAAAGGCTTCCGGTTCCATGCCCCCCACCGACTCGATGGATACCAGTTTTCTTTTGCCTTTCTTTCGTTCGATCTGAGCGGTGACGGTTGCTCCTTTAGTGAGCCCGAGGCGGCGAGTTATATCCGGTTGCACTATCACTTCAGCCGGCCCCGCTCGATAAGAACGGTCGGCTGTTCTTATCGCGAACTGCTGTTTGTTGATACTTCTCAATATTCCAGTAATTGTATCGGACATAAAAATGTTCCGTTTAATTTCTCCAGAGATAAATGTGGCACGAGAAAACGCTTGTATCATACAACATTATTCAGCATTAGCAAGTGGCTGCCGATGGACTTTTGTAATATTTTAATTATCGCCGGGATATCCACGGCGGAGATCAGGTGTTTGATATCACGTTTGCTTTTTGCAATATGTCCCGGAAAAATCACAATTGCATGCAATTGCCATTTGTCCACATAAACGCAGTCATAATCGCCGTGTTTACACAGCTACTGATCCAGATCCGGCAGTTCAGGATTATGCGGGCAATAATTGACCGGTACACCAGTTTTGCCAGACATTCTTCGCCTGTTTTTATCTACTGCCCCTGATTCTTGTATCGATCTATTCATCGCGATATACGCGAAGCGCGAATGGTAATCTACTGAATCGCGAAGGTCCCGGTAAGCCCGCCGACGCTGACCTTGAACTCGCCCGGCTCGACAACGGGCTTGTTGTCACGACCGATGAACTCGAAATCTTCCCGGCTGAGCTCAAACTTGACTGTCAGGTTCTGGCCGGGCGTCAAAGGCACCTTGCTGAACCGCTTGAGCGATTTGACCGGGGGCGTTACGGTCGCGACGATATCCGACAGGAATAGCTGCACAATCTCGGCGCCTTCACGTTGGCCCGTGTTAGTGACATTGACCGAGACCGTAAGGGTATCGTCCGCCGAGAGCTTGTTCTTATCAAGCTGCAGATCGCTGTACTTGAAAGTCGTATATGACAACCCGTGCCCGAACTCCCACTGCGGATCGAATTTGTTGGGAGCAGCATCCTCGCTTTTCTTATGATCGTAGCAAACGTGCCAACCGGAGTATTTCGGATACGTATACGGCAATTTTCCGCTCGGATTCGCATCGCCAAAGAGAACGTCGGCGATTGCCTGTCCGCCCTCCATGCCGGGCAAATACGCCATCAGAATCGCGCCGGCATGGTCGACGATCGTTCGAATCACCCGGGGCCGGCCCTCGGTCAGAACCATGACGATGGGCTTGCCTGTTTTGGCAAGCTCCTGCATAAGGCGAATCTGCGGTGCCTTCAGAGTCAAATCGTCGATATTGCCGGGCGTCTCACAATACGCCGGCTCACCCAGGCACGCCACGATTACATCCACACGGCTCGCCGCCGAGACCGCCCTCGGAATATCCAGCTCCTCGTCAAATGTCACTCCCTCGATATACTCAACGCTACTTGCGCCGGCTTTATCCTGTATCGCCTCCAGGATGGTCGACTTCTCTTGCGGATAGAGGGCTTCGTTATCACCCTGCCAGGTAATTGTCCAGCCCCCGTTCAGCACGGAAAGCTTATTGGCGCATGGCCCCGTCACAAGGACCTTCCCGCTCTTGCTGAGCGGTAAAATGTCATTCTCATTCTTGAGCAGTGTCATCGCTTCTCTCGCCGCCTGGAGATTTACCTGGCGTGAGGCATCCGTTGCGAACTGCTCTATAAGCTCCTTATCCGGATACGGTTTCTCAAAGAGCCCGAGCTGGAATTTGACCCGAAGGATATCTGTCACCGCTTCGTCGATGCGTTTCATCGGTACCTCACCGGTTTTGACAAGGTCCACAAGGTGGTCGTAAAAGCTGTAGTCGGAAGGCACCATGCTCATATCAATCCCGGCCATGACCGCCATCTTGACCGCTTCGCGCTGATCTTTCGCCACCATCTCCCGTTTGTAGAGATTATCTATATCCGCCCAGTCCGAAACGACAAAACCATCGAAGCCCAGCTCGTCCCGCAGCACATCGACCAGCAGGAACCTGTCCGAATGGACTGGAATCCCGTTGATCTCCGAGGAATTGACCATGACCGTTGCGGCGCCTGCTTTTGCCGCTGCGGCAAAAGGCTTCAGGAATAGCTGTCTTAACTGCCGTTCCGGAATATATGCCGGCGTCCGGTCCTTGCCCGACAGCGGCACACTGTAGCCGAGGTAATGCTTCATGCATGCCGCGACCTTTGTGGGCTGCGATATGTCACTGCCCTGCTGCCCTTCTACATAGGCCGCCGCCATGACGGAGCTGATATATGCGTCCTCCCCGAATGTTTCCCAATGCCTCGACCACATCGGATTTCTGGCGAGCCCCAGTACCGGGTTGAAGTTCCAGGGCATTCCCGACGCCCGCACCTCCAGGGCGGTAATTTCGCCCTCCGTCCTCACCAGGTTCACGTTGCCGGTCGCCGCCATCGCGATGTGCTGTGGGAATATCGTAGCCCCCAGGGTATAGTTCGCCCCGTGAATCGCGTCGATCCCGTAGATAATGGGAATCCCCAGCCGTGTCTCTTTTGTGGCCATAGCCTGTATTTGCGTGATGATTTCCAGCCAGTTATCCACGGACCTCGCCTGTCCGCCGCAGTTCAATATTGATCCGACCTGATGGGTAACAATCGCGTCCTGCAGCTTCTTATTATCGAGCTTTAGCGATCCGTCTTCCCCGGTCTCGCCCGCTACGACTTCCAATGTCACCTGCGTCATCTGGCCGACCTTTTCTTCCAGCGTCATTTTTGCAAGCAACTCGTCGATTTTCTTCTCCATCTGCTTGTCTATAGCAGTGGTCCGGACACTCGCACAACCGATCACCCAGGCCATCACCGCCATCGCCATAACTATAATCGCAAACTGTCTCATTTTCAATCCTTTCCGATTTACCCTTGAATAACACCTTGCTTTATTTTGTAACCTTTCTCTAAACTGCCAGATAATAACACACAATTTGTTCCGGCAAAACCACAAAATTCTTTCGATTTACTGTTTAAATCCGTCCAGCCTGGCGCATGCCGTGAAAAAACGTTTCCGTTTGACACAAGGGCGATTTCAACTTACAATCACATCGACAAGGAACCATCGC
>CAYTNN010000008.1:31568-32640 GCA_964439135.1 uncultured Pirellulales bacterium | reverse complement strand
CCGGCGTAAACTTATTCGGCCTGAATAGTATTTACATAACCCCCGGTTTGCCGCCGGGGGTTTTCTTTTGCCGCCATCTCCTGCAATTAACCGGGGATTTACTAAACAGCAATCAAGGTAATTGCTTTTTACTACAGGATTTTGTATTCTGATGGTAGGGTGCGATGTATCGCACCAATCTATTATCGATGTAATTAAATGGTGCGAAATTTCGCACCCTACTTACTTTTAATATGCACCAACGCACGCAAACGGAATTAGATACAAAAGGACTTGTATTCGATATCAAGAGGTACGCCATACATGATGGCCCGGGAATCCGTACTACAGTGTTTTTCAAAGGTTGTCCGTTGAAGTGCCTGTGGTGTCATAATCCGGAAAGCTGGCAGGCTAATGTCGAACTCGGCTTTCGTAAGGGCCGATGTGTCGGATGCGGTCAATGTGCAGAGGCGTGTCCACATGAGGCGGTTTCGCTTGTTGAAAACCGTCCTGTAACAGACGTGGAGAAATGTGTGCTCTGCGGCCGATGCGTGGATGTCTGTCTGGCCGGTGCCAGGCAGATCATCGGGCGGGAAACGACCGTTAGCGAGGTCATGGCCGAAGTTGAACGGGATGTCATATTCTACGACCAATCCGGCGGTGGTGTTACGTTCTCCGGAGGCGAACCGCTGATGCAGCCGGACTTTCTTCTGGCTCTGCTGAATCGATGTCGAGCCTTGAATATACATACGGCGGTGGATACGAGCTGTTACGCGGAGCCGGAGATTGTGAAATCGGTTGCTGAAAGGGCCGACCTGTTTCTCTGTGACCTCAAGCACATGGACAATGAAATGCACAAGCGTTTTACCGGCGTAGGAAATAATTTGATTCTTGAAAATATCAGGCGTATCGCGCAGGCGGGCAAGAAAATCGTAATCAGGATCCCGATCATTCCCGGCTTCAATGACGAGATGGCGAATATCGAAGCGACGGGCAAATTTACAGCGTCACTGTCCGGAGTCGGCAGGATAGACATTCTGCCCTTTAACCGTGGAGGGATTGAAAAATCGGCTCGACTCACAGGTGAGATTAA
>CAYTNN010000008.1:0-31468 GCA_964439135.1 uncultured Pirellulales bacterium | reverse complement strand
TGCCCTTTAACCGTGGAGGGATTGAAAAATCGGCTCGACTCACAGGTGAGATTAAATCCATGCGGACTGAGACTCCCGATGAGGGACAAATGAGTTCGATAGCAGAGAATCTGAGCAAATATGTATTCGAAGTCAACATTGGTGGTTAGTGATATGAATGAAAGAATAGAAAAACTAAAAAAACAAAGTGTTGAGACCCGGCCTTACATTTCAACCGAACGAGCGGAGCTGATGACCGATTTCTACCAGAGTGATATTCCCCAGCGTGAATCTGTTGCAGTCTGCCGCGCCCTGTCGTTCAAGCACCTGATGGAGAACAAAACCATATGTATCAACGATGGCGAATTAATCGTCGGCGAGCGCGGTCCGGCACCGAAAGCCACGCCGACTTATCCCGAGCTATGCTGCCATTCTATGGAGGACCTGCGTATACTCAACAGCCGGGAAAGAACCCCCTTTGTGGTCTCACAAGATGTTAGAAAAATCTACAGCGAGAGAATCATTCCTTTCTGGGCCGGTAAAACCATGCGGGAAAAACTCTTCGGCTCGATGGACGAAAAGTGGCATCAGGCTTTTAATGCCGGAGTGTTCACCGAGTTTATGGAGCAGCGTGCCCCCGGCCACGCTATCCTTGACGATAAGATTTACCGCAAAGGTATGCTGCAATTTAAAAATGACATTACGGAGAACCGGAAAAAACTCGACTATTTCAATGATCCGCGCGCTTATGAAAAGGATCAGGAATATCAGGCGATGGATATCTGTGCCGATGCCGTCATTACATTCGCTCAAAGGTACGCTGAAAAAGCGGCACAGCTTGCACAACAGGAAACCGATTCCGTTCGCCGTGGCGAATTGGAACGGATTGCCGAGGTATGTTCGCACGTGCCGGCTGATGCTCCTCGCAATTTCCAGGAAGCATTGCAGGCCTACTGGTTCGTGCACTTGTCTGTGATTACGGAATTGAATACATGGGACTCCTTCAATCCGGGCCGGCTCGACCAGCATTTGCTGCCGTTCTACGAAAAGGGCCTGCAGGAAGGAAACTTAACAGATCAGCAGGCCAGAGAGCTGCTGCAGTGTTTCTGGATAAAGTTCAATAACCAGCCCGCTCCGCCGAAAGTTGGTGTTACCGAGGAACAAAGCGGAACCTACACCGACTTTGCATTGATTAACATCGGCGGGGTAACGCCGGCCGATGGCGGTGACGCGGTCAATGATATTTCATATATGATGCTGGATGTCGTCGAAGAGATGCGCCTGACCCAGCCCAGCTCCTGCATTCAAATCAGCATGAGGAATCCCGACCGGTTCCTGAAGCGCGCCTGTGAAGTGATCCGCACCGGATTCGGGCAGCCTTCCGTCTTCAACACCGATGTCATCATCAAGGAGATGCTCCAGGACGGCAAGAACATAACGGATGCGCGTACCGGTGGTCCCAGCGGCTGCGTGACGATCAGCTCGTTCGGCAAGGAAAGCTGCACCCTGACAGGCTACATTAACTGGCCCAAAATTTTCGAACTTGCCTGCAACGACGGCGTTGATCCGAGTTCGGGCGGGCAGGTTGGTCCTCGAACCGGTGACGCCCGGCAATTTACTTCTTATCGGCAGCTCATGGATGCTTACAGCCAGCAGCTCAGGTATTTTATCGACCTGAAAATCAAAGGCAACAATATCGTCGAAAGGCTCTATGCCAATTATATGCCAGCTCCTTTCATGTCGGTTGTGATGGACGACTGCATCGCACGCGGGCTCGACTACCACAACGGCGGAGCGAGATATAATCCGACCTACATCCAGGGCGTTGGTATCGGTACGTTAACGGATTCGCTGGCGGCGGTGAAGTATCATGTTTTCAATGAGCAAAATATTTTGATGGATGAATTATTAAAAGCAATGCAGGCTGACTTCGAGGGACACGAACACCTGCGGCGAAAGCTGCTCTACAATACACCCAAATACGGCAACGACGATGATTACGCGGACGAAATCGCCGAAGACGTCTTTAACGTTTATTACGACCTGCTCAACGGCCGCCCGAATACCAAAGGGGGCAAGTATCGTGTGAATCTTCTTCCCACGACGGTTCATATTTATTTTGGCTCAGTGGTTGGCGCGCTGCCCAACGGCAGGAAAAGCGGCGAGCCGGTCTCCGAAGGTATTTCGCCGACCCAGGGCGCAGATACGAAAGGGCCTACTGCTGTTGTCAAGTCCGCGGCCAGAATTGATCACACACGCACCGGCGGAACGCTGTTGAATATGAAATTCAATCCGCAGGTGCTTGCTGGCGAAGGTATCGATAAGCTGCTTCATCTGATAAGGTCTTACTTCAAGCTTGACGGCCATCATATCCAGTTCAATGTCATTGACGCCGAAATGCTCAGGAAGGCCCAGCAGAATCCCGAACAGCATCGTGACCTGATCGTAAGAGTCGCCGGTTACAGCGATTACTTTGTAGAAGTAGGCCGGGACCTGCAAAACGAAATTATCGCCCGAACCGAACAGCGATTACTGTAGGGGCAGGCCCGCGTGCCTGCTCTGGGCAACCACATGGGGTTGCCCCTACAAATTTTGATATGGAGGTTTATTATGGAGAGAATATCTGCTTTGCTCACTGTATTTGTTGCATTTGTTTTTCTTGCCGGCTGCGGGCCCGCCGCTAAGCAGCACCGTAAGGCGTCCTTCAAGCAAGAACAATTGGAGCGGTTTATAGAAGCTCATGTCGCAAAAGTCGAACCTTTGACAACAGAAGCGAATCTTGCCTATTGGGATGCAGCGACGAAAGGCAAAACAGAATATTATGACAGATACAGCGAATTACAGCTTGAGATAAGCCGGCTCTACAGCGACCCTCAGGATTTCGCCTTTATCAAGGACATAAAAGAATCCGGCCGGATCAAAAATGCCAGGCTGGCCCGGCAGTTGGATAAATTATACTACGCTTACCTGCCGAAACAGGTGCCGCCGGAGCTGCTCGAAGAGATAGTCGGCCTGGACGGCAAAATCCAGGAAAAGTTCAGCAGCTTTCGCGGAACGATGGATGGTAAAAAAGTCACCATGAGTGACATCTATAACATTTTGACAACGGAAAAAGATTGCCGCAAAAGGGAACTGGCGTGGAAGGCCAGCAAACAGGTGGGGGATGTGATTATTGACGATCTCATCAAGCTGGTCAAGCTGCGTAACGAAGCGGCACGAAAAGTTGGTTTTGATAATTATCACACTCTTACAATAGTCACGGGCCAGCAGAATGTAAAAGAGCTTGATCGCATTTTCGATGAGCTTTGCGAATTAACAACCGAACCGTTCGCCCGGTTAAAGAATGAGCTGGATGTCATCCTGGCGGACAGTTACGGCATTGCCGCCGGAGATTTGATGCCGTGGCATTATCATGATCCTTTCTTTCAAAGGACCCCGCTGGTTTATGAACAGGATCTGGATTTCTATTACAAGGACAGGGATATCAGGGAATTGGCGGAAAAATATTATGCCGGCGTCGGCCTGCCTGTGGATGACATCCTCGCTAAGAGTGATTTATACGATCGTAAAGGTAAATATCCGCACGCTTTCAGCCATGATATAGACCGGCGGGGGGATGTTCGTATTTTGTGCAATCTTCAAGATACTGAACGCTGGATGGAGACAATATTGCACGAATTGGGCCATGCGATTTACAGCAAATACCACGATCGTAATGAGCCCTGGCTGCTACGGGAGCCGGCCCACAGTTTTACTACCGAGGCGATAGCGATGTTTTTCGGCCGGCTGAGCCGCAATGCCGCCTGGATGCAGGAGATGCTCGATCTGTCTGAGAAAGAACGGATGGAGGTAGAAGAAGTCAGTGAAAAATATCTTCGCTTTCAGCAGGTCCTTTTTGCCCGCTGGGCACTGGTGATGTACAACTTCGAAAAGCAGCTTTACGCCGATCCCGAGCAGGATTTGAATAACCTGTGGTGGCAGCTTGTTGAAAAGTACCAGCTTATCAAAAGACCGCCGGGACCCGTTGACGCCGGATGGGCTTCCAAACTGCATTTTACATCTGCGCCGTGTTATTATCACAATTACATGATGGGTGAATTGCTGGCCTCTCAACTGCACCATCACATTGTAGGGGCAACCCCATTTGGTAGCCCAGGGCAGGCACGCGGGCCTGCCCCTACAGTGCGCGATGTAAGCTATGTAGGCGAGAAAATCCTCGGAGATTATCTGCGAGAAAAAGTCTTTGGCCCCGGCGCCCTGTATCGCTGGAACGATATGATTAAACGAGCAACCGGCGAGCCGCTGACGCCCAAATACTTCGTAGAGCAGTTTGTGAATTAGCACCAGGGACACCCGGATGAATTCTGATCCCTAAATACGATGTGGAGTACAAATGGTCTATTTGATTGCGATATTCATCTACTTGTTTATCCTTGCAGGCATCGGCATCTACAAATCACGCCAGGTCAAAACCCAACAGGATTTTGCCATAGCGGGTCGCACGCTTTCTCCGTGGGTTATGGTCTTGACGATGCTCGCTGTCTGGATCGGGACCGGTTCTATCGTCGGCAATGCCGAAGAGGCCTATCGCACCGGCGCTGCGGCTCTGATCATTCCTTTCGGTACCTTCACAGGCATGATTCTATTGTCGTTTATCGCCACAAGGGCACGTAATATCGAAGCTTCGAGTGTCCCTGAGATAATCGGTTCGAGATTCGGTCCGGTCGCGCGGTTCCTGGCCGTTATTGCCCTTATAATGGCCTATATGGTAATCGTCAGCTATCAGTTCAACGCCGGAGGTGCCGTGATAGAAGTCATCAGCGGATATACTGTGACCAAGGAAACTGCTACAATAATCGCAGGATCGTTCATAATCGTTTATACTATGCTGGCCGGCCTGAAAAGTCTTGCCAGTATGGACATTGTCACCGGGACAATCATTACCGTCTCGCTGCTGATTGCCTTTCCGGTCCTTTTAATCAAAGCTGGCGGCTTTGCCGGTATGCAGGCCGCATACGAAGCCATGGAAGGCAGAACGTCACATATGCAGTTCTGGGGTGTTTATTCCCCGGTTCAGATTATCAATTATCTTCTGCCCACGTTTCTTCTTGTTATGGGTGATGCTAATCAATATCAGCGTATTTTTGCCAGCCGCAACGCACAGGGAGCCAGACGGGCCGTTATTGTCCTGATCTTCGCGGCCCTTATAATCGAACTGTTAATCATCGGCTCGGCATGGGTTGCCGGCAGTATGACACCGGATCCGGCAAACGGCAGATACATACTGATCTATGCGGCACGTCATCATATGCCTTTCGCCCTTGGCCTTCTGTTCATGATTACTGTTGTCGGTGTTATTGTCTCAACTGCGGATTCGTTTCTTCTTGTGCCTGCCACTACTTTTATAAACGACGTCTATTCGGCCTATATTAATCCTAAGGCCAGTCAGAAGAAGGTAGTATTTATCAGCAGAATCCTTGTACTTGGCTTCGGCGTAATCGCGTATATGGTGACTCATGCCTTTGCCGAAACCACCGGTTTTTTCAAGAAAGCGCTCTATGCGTATACGATCTATGGCTCCTCTGTTACTCCTGTACTGGTGGCTGCTCTGTTCTGGAAAAAGGCAACAAAAACCGGAGCTATTTGCTCAATCGCCACTGGTACTGTAGTGACTCTATTGTGGTCGGAAGTCGATTTTATTCGAAACAGCTTGCCTGGAGATATGGCGGAACTCGACGCAGTCCTGCCTGCTATCACGCTTTCAGTTATATGCCTGATAGTCGTCAGCCTGCTTACTCGAAAGCAACAGCCAACTGGAGGTAATTGATATATGTTCTCCGCGGATGTATATATCGAAAGAAGAAAACGCCTGCGAACCGACGTCCAGGCCGGCCTGATTCTTTTCCTGGGCAACGAAGAAAGCCCGATGAACTATGCCGACAATCAGTATCCATTCCGGCAGGATAGTTCCTTTCTCTATTTCTTTGGTCTCGATTGCCCCGGGCTGGCTGCCGTCATTGACGTCGAGAAGGGCACTGAGTGCATGTTCGGCGATGACTTGACAGTTGACGATATAGTCTGGACCGGGCCGCAGCCGACATTAAAAGAAAAATGCCGCAAGACCGGTATTTCCGAAACAGCCGGACTTGATAAGTTGCCGGACGTCTTAAACAAGGCCGCAAAGCAAGGCAGAGAAATCCATTTTCTCCCCCAATATCGACCGGAGAATGTCCTGGAAATACAGCAGTTGCTGAAGATACCACCCTCAGCCGTGCCGCCACATGTCTCAGAGCCATTGATAAAAGCGGTCATCGCCCAGCGGTCAATAAAGAGCGAGCAGGAGATTGCACAGATTGAAGCGGCGTTGGATATTTCCTACGAGATGCAAACGCTCGCGATGAAAATGTCGAAGCCCGGCGTATATGAAAGACAGGTCGCATCTGCAATGCAGGCGGTTGTTTTATCACATGGCTCGGCACTTTCCTTTCCGACGATTTTCTCGATCCACGGCGAGACGCTTCATAATCACCATTACGGTAACAAAATGCAGGCCGGCGACATGGCCGTCAACGATTCCGGTGCCGAATCGTCCCTACACTATGCAAGTGACATTACCAGGACCGTACCCGTTGGCGGAAAATTCTCCCAGAGACAAAAGGAAATATACTCTATCATTCTGAACGCGCAGGAAAAAGCGATTGAAGCGGTAAAGCCCGGCGTGGAATTCAGAGACATTCACCTTCTTGCCTGCAGGGCACTGACATCCGGCCTGAAGGACCTCGGATTAATGAAAGGCGATATCGAACAGGCCGTTCGGGCTGGAGCGCATACATTGTTCTTCCAATGCGGATTGGGGCATATGCTGGGGCTGGATGTCCATGACATGGAAGGACTGGGGGAGGAGTATGTCGGTTATACCGACTTGATCAAACGCAATCCTGAGTTTGGCTTCAAGTCGTTAAGGCTGGCTAAGGCCCTTGAACCGGGTTTTGTAATAACGGTTGAGCCGGGGATTTATTTCATCCCCGAACTGATCGACCGATGGAAGGCAACGCAAAAAAATTCACAATATATTAATTATGAGTTGGTTGAGAAATACCGGGATTTTGGCGGCATCAGAATAGAAGATGACGTTCTGGTAACGGAGGACGACCATCGTGTTCTGGGCAGGAAAATACCCAAAGCAATCTCCGAAGTCGAAGATATATCATCTGGCTGACTCTCATCAACGCTAATAGAATTTAAGGGATTAGGTCTTTACTGAGGAGCTTAGTCGAACGGCAGTTGTACGGATTTGCCGTATCGGAGCAAGAGGCATGGGCCCGGCAGCAGGACCTCGATGCCGTGGTGCTCAGTGTCACTGAGTAACGTCAACGTATTTTCGCCGGCTTTGAGATGTTTGACGTCCACCTCGACGTTTGTAAATACAAGATCGTGATTCGCCCTGCCGGATGTTATCGAATACGGATGTCCGTTGATCTTAAAGTGCTCGGTAACGGTCCCTTCGCCGCCGTCCCAGATTCTGATCATCAGCCTGGCAGATTCTGCATTCGCGGGATTCCGGGGCAGGTTGATCGTCGCCGTTACCGGCTTCGATGCGCGGGACCAGAAAGGTTTCGGCAGCACGGCACATTTGTACAGTTCTACATTGTTTCTGTAAGTGGGAAATACAAGGCCGTCCAGCACATCCGTCCAGTAGTGGAAGCCTCCCTTCAAATGCACCAGAGCCTTTAGCGCCAGTGGTCCGGCCTGGCCGGGGATCATGCTCGTATCCCAGGTCAGCGCGAAGGGCGGAGATGTCACTTGCCCTATATGATTGACGTATTTTCTGTTTTGGGTGTAGCCGTGCCAGTCGTTATCGAGTTTGTTGCCGTTATCGTCGAAGCCTTCATACCTGCCGAAATACTCGACTGAGATTATTGATTTCTCGTAACGCTCGGGATAGAACAAACTCATATGCACGCGGTCAGGCAGTGTCGAGCCCGGCGGCTGCAATTGCACGCGGGCCTTGAAGTCCTGCAGATTGTTTTTTATCAGATCCGGGTGGTTGGGTTTGAGGTAACAGCGGACGGCGGCCTGGTCGATAATAAAATGTCCCCAGAAAGTCTTGCCCCGGTTACAAGCGAACTGCAGTGCGTTTTGGCCGCTGACAAGGTGCTCCACTTTGAGTGGAATCACAGGATAAGAATAGACGCAATGGTCCTCTTCTGTGCCGTCGTCACCGAGCGGATAGGTTTGTTTTCCATTGACGATAAAGCGTTTGTTGACGGTGCCGGGATGGCCGCCCCAGACTTCGAGATACAAATCCGCCCCCTGCAGTCCGAACAAATCCTCCGGCACGTTAATCAGCGTAAAGCCGTTAGTCAAAGCTTCAGGCCTTTTGCCGTAAACTTCGTGGAGGCTCAGTTCGGCGTCGTTTACACGCAGCATTCTTCCCTTGGCATTGCATATCTCAGGGTTAAATTCAGCCCAGTATTCTCTGAAGAAAACTCCCTGCTCGCTGCAGTTTTGGAATCCTGAAAAGACGATACATAGAAATAATATAAATATAGCTTTCTTAACCATAATCATTCTCCTAACTTTAGCAGAATATAAATTTTGGAACGGCTGATGTCAATCATTCCTTATCTTCGACAATATTAATGGCGGGAAACTTGTTTGCAGGAGTCTGCGTGTAGTGTTACCATTTGCTTTGAATTTTTTACATGGATGATATTATGAGCTATCGAACTTTTATTATTATCGTTTCTTTCACTACGGTTCTTCTGCTGTGCCTGTTTGCAGTCGAGACATACGCTGAGCAAAGCGATAAGCCTCTCGATGAATCTTCGGATTCTTCGCCGCTTTATCTTCTGACTTACGACCATGGCGGACTTGTTCTGTGGGGCAGCGACCATTTCGTGCAGTACTTGCGAAGCGCGGTCGAGTGGCTGGATCGTTATCCATCCTTCAAAATCGGCTTGGACAACGAAGCTTATACCTATGACCAGATGGCCCGGGCCAATCCGGAGATTCTTCAGGAGATACGCACGTACCTGAAAAAGTACGCCGGCCGATTCGGGATAGGGACATGTACGTACGGCCAGCCGCTTTCGGTGTTTGTAAATGAAGAATCCAACATTCGCCAGATCAGCTATGCCCTGGCGGCGGACCGCAGGCATTTCGACTGTGCTCCGAACGTCTACCTGATGAGCGAGCACGGAATGCACAGCCAGATTCCACAGATACTCAAAGGCTTCAATTTCGAAGGCGCAATAATGCGCACGCACTATATGATGTACGGCTATAATCCGACTTTCGATGCGGCAATCGGCTGGTGGGTGGGCCTCGACGGCTCTCGCATTCCCACCATACCTACTTACAAGGGACAGGGAGCAAAGTTCGGCATAACGACGGTGGACAACTGGATACTGACTCGCTACCCGGGCTCGAACGCCCCGAAGTCACCTGCCGACTTTCGCAAAGAGTTTGCACACATCAATCCTTTGCTGGCAACCCGCGCCGATGATGCAGGATTACGGCGGGAAGAACTCGTGAAAGAATACGAAGGCAAGCCCGGATATAAATGGATTTTGCTCGAAGAGATATTCCCCACTTTTCCCGCCCCGAAGGAGGATATTGAGACAAAGCCCAATGATTTCATCGTACGAATGCCCTGGGGTTATTGCGGCAACGAAATATGGAACCTTTCCCGTCGTGCGGAGGTGGCCGTCCTGACGGCCGAACGGGCCGCGGTGATAGCTCTACTGGCGGGCGGCTCGAACCATCAGAACGAGCTTGAGAACGCCTGGAAGAATCTGCTTGTAGCCCAGCACCATGACATACAAATATGCGGCTTACTCGACGATGCCCGCAGGTTCCTGCCCGAATCTATCAACATTTCAGAGGACGTGCTCAAAAACTCATTGCAGCATATAGCCTCCCAAATGTCCGCTGGAGACAATCCGCAGGTCGTGCTACTTAATCCAGTTTCCTGGCGCCGAAAAGAATGGTTCGAAATCTCCGTCTCGCTGCCACGCGGCTACGCACAGAATCTTCAGGTTATGCACGGCGAGAAAATCATCTCCTCGGCGATTCTCGCCGCCGATCTGCACTCCGACGGCAGTCTAAGAGACATCAAGCTTGCATTATCCGCCGATATGCCGGGTCTTAGCGTTTGTTCCTATCGGCTGACGCCGACAGAAGTCAAACCTTCCGATGAAAATGAAAAGCTGTCCGTTGATTCTCAGAATCTTACAATCACAACACCGTTCATGGAAGTTCACTTTGATCCAAAGGGTGGCATATCCTCGATGAAGGACAAGCGAACCGGAAAAGAATTGCTGGAGTCGAAAAAGAGAAGTGCTTTCTTTACCGGCAGGATTGAAGGTAAGGACATCGAGTCCAGGGGGCTCTGGGCTCTGGAGAGTGCGCGGGGCGGAGCGCCGTGGGCTTTGGCCCGGGAGAGCGGCCTGATCGGGACTATCCCCTATACACTTGAAATGAAATTTAATGCCGATAGTCCCCGAATAGATTGCCGGGTACGATTCAGCTTTGCAGGCCAGAGAATCGGCCGGATCACCGATAACGTAAGAGATCCATCCTCGGGATTTGTCCATGAGTACAAGCTGCGATTCAAAATGTTTCCCGCCTTGGGCAGCGGCGCCGTCGGAGTAAGGGACCTTCCCTTTGCCGTCAGTGAAACGCCGGATCGATATGTCAACGGGCTTTACTGGACGGCCATAACGGACGGAGAAAAGGGACTCGGCGTTTTCAATCGGGGGACAATGGGAACGGTGCGGGAGCAGGACGGCGGGTTTTCAGTGCCCCTGGCTTATGCAATGTATTACGTATGGGGAACCCGGATGCTCACAGGGGATTTCACGTACGAGATTGCACTCTATCCGTTCACTGAACAGTGGGACAAGTCCGGGCTGCATGAGCGGGCTATTGAGTACAATTATCCCCTGGTGGGCCTGTTCGCGCCGGCGGGCAATGGCAAGTCCGGGCATACGATTCAGCCGCTTGTAATATCCTCTTCGGATGTTATCGCTTCGGCTTTTTTAAATCATGACAATGATATTTATGTTCGCATGTACGAACACCGGGGACGCAATTGCCGGGTGTCACTGGACTATAAGATATCTCAAACGCAAATGACCGAAGTCAATCTGGCCGGTCGGGAATTATCTGCGACATCCGGCACACTGAACTTTAAGCCCTGGCAGATCAAGACCGTGCGAATCACGCCGGCAAGAGATTAAGGGCGATTCGAGAACCGCCTGTATATTCGAGAATTATTTGAAAGGGTGCTAAAATGGCGGAAAAGTTAGCCATTGACGGGGGTTCCAAATCGGTGACAAATAAATTGGCAGGGTGGCCATCGTTTGATGAAAAGGCGATCAGTGCCGTGCAGGATGTACTCAGGTCGGGCAAGGTCAATTACTGGACCGGTCCGAAGGGCATGGAGTTCGAGCGAAAATATGCCGAGTGGCAGGGCAGTAAGTACGCTATCAGCGCATCGAGCGGCACTGCGGCTCTCCACATCGCGCTGAGCGCTCTTGGCATTGGCCCCGGTGACGAGGTAATTGTCCCGAGCTATACTTTTATCGCGAGCGGCTTTTCCATAGTTCAGGCCGGAGCCGTGCCGCGATTCGCCGATGTAAATATCGACGACCATTGTATAAGTATCGAATCGGCCGAGAAGCTCGTAAACGAGCGAACCAGGGCGATAATGCCCGTACATCTCTACGGCAACGTTTGTGACATGGACGGTATACTTGACTTTGCAAAGAAACATAGTCTCTTTGTCGTCGAGGACAATGCCGAGGCCTTTGGCGGTTCCTATAAAGGCAAAAAGACCGGCACGCTCGGCGATGTCGCCGCGTGCAGCTTCTGTCAGAACAAGACGTTTACCACAGGCGGCGAGGGCGGCATGGTGACCACCGACGACGAAGATCTGGCATGGCAGGCACGAAGCTTTCGTGACCACGGTTATGACGTCAAGCAGCGGTTGAGCCTGCTGGAGCTGGAGCAGCGACTGCCTTATATTCATAACATGGTAGGCTGGAACTATCGCATGACCGAGATGCAATCGGCTATCGGGCTGGCGGAACTCGAACGGATTGATACTTGGAATCTTCCCATTCGCAGACGCAATGCGCGTATCATAATCGATTCGATAAAAGATTTGCCCCGGGTCGTCCATACGCCGATCGACACTGAAGAACGTCGGAACGGTTGGTACGTCATGGCGTTTTCTCTCGATATTGAAAATATGACCTGCGACATAGATCAATTTGTCGCCGCCTGCGCTGCGGAAGGCGCCCCGAGCTGGAAAGTATTTTGGCCGCAGTGTCATACTGAAAAGGCCTATCGGCAGCACAATTCCTTCGGCAGGAGCGGCTTTCCTTTCACGTCCAAAGAGTACACCGATCCGGAAAGTGTTGACTATAGTAAAGTGGAAGTGCCCAACGCCGTCTGGCACCAGAGCCATACATTTACCTGTTTCGCATTTCCGACCTATACCGAAGAAGATTGCCGGCAGATAGGCGGCGCACTGGCTAAGGTAATAAAGGCCTATTCGAAATAGAAAAGAAAAAGGATTGATACTATGTCCACGAAGCTCAAATGGGGTGTAATCGGGTCGGGTGGAATTGCCAGAAGAAGAACGATTCCGGAGGGCATTACAAAGGCCCAAAATTCGGAGTTGTCTGCGGTTTTCGATATCAATCAGCAGGCGAATGCCGAGGTGGCCAAAGAGTATGGCGCCGAACAGGCGGCAAGTATTAACGAACTGCTTTATGCGGATGTCGATGCCATTTATGTCGCTACGCCCGCCCATGTTCACGCCGAGCAGGTTCGAGCCTGCGCCGAAGCCGGAAAGCACGTTCTTTGCGAGAAACCTCTTGGAATGACGGTTGCCGAGGCCGAGAACATGATCGAGCTGTGCCGACAAAGGCGGATTAAACTTGGCTGCGCGTTTATGATGCGTTTTGTCGCCCAGCACCAAAATGCCCTTCGGCTCATAAAAGAAGGCAAGCTCGGCCGGCCGGTTTATGCGCGGGCCCAGCTTTCGTGCTGGTATCCGCCTATCGAAGGTGCTTGGCGCCAGAATCCTGCAACCGGCGGCGGCGGGTCGCTGATCGACATGGGAGGACATTGCATTGACTTGCTGGAGATGTTCTTCGGAAGAATTGCCAGGGTCAGTTGCTTTATAAACAATAGCGTCCATAACTATAAATCCGAGGACAGTGCAACAGCGATGCTGTTTTTTGAAAATGGTGCTTTGGGGACTGTTGATACGTTCTTCTGCATCCCCGACAACAGCAGCAAAAACGTGCTCGAACTCTACGGCTCAAAGGGCTCGATATTAGCCGAGGGGACTATCGGCCAGGGGCCCGCGGGCCGGATGGCGGCGTTTCTGGAACAGGACGGCAAGGATTACGATGCACAGCAGGCCAGAACAGAAGCTCAAGCGATGACAATTGAACCTGAGCCGGTAAATACTTATCAGGCTGAGATCGAAGAGTTCAGCCGAGCGGTTATAGATGACCGTGAGCCGATTATAAGCGGCGAACTTGGCCTGCGAAGCCAGAAGATCCTAACCGCCTGTTATGAATCCGCCGCCTCGCGTAAGGTGGTCGAGGTTGACTAAAGCCTGTTTTCATAGCCACTTTTTTTTTCTGAAGTACATCAACATCGTCGCTGCAACTGCGATCATCACAATCCAGACCAGTGGATAAGCCCACCACAGCTTTAGTTCCGGCATGTTCTCGAAGTTCATTCCGTAGATCCCGGCGATATACGTCAATGGTATGAATATCGTGGCAATAATCGTTAAGACCTTCATGACGGCATTCATCTTGTTGCTGATGCTCGATAGATAAATGTCGAGCATTCCCGAAACCATGTCGCGAAAGCTCTCGACCGTATCTATCACCTGTATCGTGTGGTCGTAGACGTCTCGCAGGTAGATTCCGGTCGATTCCTGAATGAGTTCCGACTCACTTCGCTGCAAACCGCTGATTAATTCCCGCAAAGGCCAAACGGACCTGCGTAACGATATCATCTCCCTTTTCATAGAGTGGATCTGCTGTAATATGCTCTCCGTCGGTTCGGAAACAAGCTCTTCCTCCATCGACTCGATTTTTTCGCCGACCTTTTCCAGTATGCTAAAGTAGTTGTCTACGATGGCGTCGACAAGAGAGTAGCAAAGATAATCAGGCCCCATCTTCCGGATGCGGCCCTTGGCATTTCGGATGCGTTCTCGAATCGGGTCGAAGATATCCCCCACTCGCTCCTGGAATGAAATCACGAAGTTCGGGCCGAGAACGATGCTCAGTTGTTCGCTTTCAACGGCCTGTGTCTCGTTGTTGTAGCTGAGCATTCTGAGCACGATAAAGATATATTTTTCGAAATCCTCGATCTTCGGGCGTTGTTCCGTGTGCAGAATGTCCTCGAGCATCAGCGGGTGAAGGTCAAATTCCTTACCGAGCTTCTCAATCGTTTCAATTTCGTGAAGGCCGTCGATATTGATCCAGGTGACTGTCGGCGTGCTCTTGAATGGAAAGCATTCTTCGATCTTTGAGACCTGTTTCTCGACCATATCCTTTTCGTCATAGTCGAGGTATGTAATCCGAATGTTTTCGATCTTTTTTTCGCCGATGTACTCAAGGGTTCCGGGCGGCGTGCCGGCTTTCTTTGAACGCCTCTTCTTAATCGACTTTGGCTGCTTTAATTTCTGTTTCATTTCCATTTCCTTAAACAAGTTCCGGACATGCTTTTATGAATTGTTTATAAATTGCTCTGAACGCCATTGTGAAGCTCCTTTCTTCAGAAGACGAGCGTCGTGAAGATTGTATCAGAGAATCTCGTTCAAGCATAGATACTAAAGTGCGTATTTTTCCTGCCCGCTTCTGCTTTTCTGATGAGTCTTCGATTCATCGCTCGCGCGGGATAGCATGGATCTCCGTCAAATTATACGATAATGCAGTGACATTCTCAAGCCGGGTCTTGGCGTTTTTAGCCGTTGCCCTTTGGTCGCCTGCCGCTGTGAATAAATCGTAAAAAATATTCGAGAAGTTATAAAAAAAGTAAAGATTCATAAGGAATCGTCCGATAATTATATAGTCGATAGTGTAAGAAAAACAGTATTTGACCATTCTATTGAGGAGACCTGCCCTAAATCCGGCATGCTTGTGCAATGAAAAAGAGACAATATCGATTGAATACATTTAAATGCCGCTGTCCAAAATGCAAATCGGTTCAATATCTCCAGTATTTACTCATATCCACGTCTATACAATGCCGCAAGTGCGGTCTCAGTTTTGTCCCGGTACCTTCGGAATCCAATGGCAAAACCGTCCGGCCGGCAGTCGACAAGAAAGTCCGGGTGCTCAGTAATAAAAGCGACGAAAATACCAGCAGCAGGGCGGATACATTACAGCATTCTGAGGCTCCGATATTAATTAATCGAGTAAAGCAACGAAGGAAATGGCCTAAAATAGCAGCAGCCATCGTGCTGTTGGCGGCAGCCATGATAATCGTTGCCGGTTTCGGATATATACACGTAATCAATGGCTCAAGCCTTTCTGCTCCACATGTTATTCTTAAAGGTTCTTTCGGATATAGCGAGACTTTTGTAAATATAGATAAAATCACCGGCATGCCCTGGATTTTCGCTAAATTAAAGTACCCGATCGGCTGCAAAGTTCTCCAGGACAGAGGGCATATCGAGTCGAACGAGGCATTTGAGCTAAGAGTCAAGGCCAATTACGAAAGTAACACTTTAGCCAAGTCATTCGACCAGCCCTGATAGTCCATATTAACCTCCTGCCGACACATGGATTTTCTGCCCCGGCCGGCAGATTGGCTTTGTTTGGCTTTGTTTTTTCGCCGCCTCGGCCCATCAAAATCTCCATAAACCATTGTTAACATTGACTTAACGTCATTTTGCCCATTTTAAAATTGGCTTTGTTTTTTCAAATAGCTCTTTCGTCTCGTTTCGGATTTCGAACTTCGTGCTTCGGATTTCCGGCCGAAGGCCGGCTTTGGTTTTGTTTTTTCAAATTGGGTTTTCAACCCCCAGCAGTGCTGGGGGCTAACAGAGATTGGCTTTGATTGGGTTTGTTTTCACCAAGTGTCCAATCCAATATATTTCTCGTATCTCCTTGTTATAATTGACTTTACGTCCATTTGACTCCTTTGGAAATTGGGTTTGTTTTTTCAAATAGCACCCATTCAAATCGTTTCGGATTTAGAGCTTCGAGTTTAGGATTTCCGGCCGAAGGCCGGTTTTGGTTTTGTTTTTTCAAATAGCACTCATTCAAATCGTTTAGGATTTAGAGCTTAGTGCTTCGGATTTCCGGCCGAAGGTCGGTTTTGGTTTTGTTTTTTCAAATTAAGCTCAATTTTTCGTCGTTTTCTACTCTTTTTCACCTGTTTTTTTCAAATTAACCACGAATGAACCCGAATTAACACCAAGGAATAGTCAATAACCGCAGATTTCGTTGATTACGCGGAATAAAAGAAAAAATCGTAAATCGCAAATCGTAAATCATAAATGGTCAAGTCTCCTGTATTCTGTATTCTATTCGTTAAGTATTATACGAACCGATATTCATAAAGGCGGGCAAAATCTCAAAAAATCTCCGTGAGACGGCGACCTGTACCTCGGAGAACGCCGAGGAGACGGATAAGAAATCAAATAATCAATAGTAAATCGTAAATAGTAAATGAAAAGGTCTCCATTACACGGCGGCCACTACTCGTCGTGCGTATATCGTATGTGGTATGTCGAATTCGGAATCCTTTATTCGTATTGCGTATTGCGTGCTGCGTAGTTCGTACGGGGTAAGGGCATCCAGACAGGTAGGATGGCGCAGCTTCGCTGCCCATGCGGATTCTAAGAGAATTATTCATTAACCGCAGATTAACGCCGATAAACGCAGATTTTTGATACTGGATGTTGGAGCATAGCAAAGATCCGGCCGCAAAGCGCAACGGGCCAAATGGATGTTTGGAATTCCCGTGAAAAATCCCACGAACGTCTTGACAAAGGCTTGCTCATAGATGTCTCTGGAGTTCCCAGAAAAGATCGATATGCAGCCTAAGGAACCGCCATTCATGCCGGACACCTTCAATTCTCCTTTTTCCGTACGGAATGTATTTGCTCTTCCCTTCCATGCAGCTATAATGTCGCCTATGGCTGTTTGCATGACGGCTTTGGATGCAGAAAGGTCGCGGATAGTGGGGAGTGCCCACAGTTCGCGAGTTCCTGTCGTGTTTTGCCTGTCGGCTTGATGCCGATGAGAACCCTGCACGGAAGAGCGGTGTGTGACGAAATAGAAACAACGTATCGTAGAAATTCGCCGGTGCTTGGCAATGAGCGTAGAACATAAAGAACCTCTTCCGAAACCACCACAAGGTTTCCGCTACTATCGGTCAAAAAGAGAAATAGTCCGGGACGGTACGTTGCTTCCCTATCAGCATCTGGTGCTCCGGGCGTGGAAGGAGATGAACCTTCACGCTGTTTTGACGCTTAACGGGATTCCGACAGTCTATGTGCGCGATGAGAAACGTCCCCTTGACCCTTCTCAAGCGGCGGAGGTTCATCGCCAGTTCTGGAATCAGGGCGTAGCCACCGTGCTCCTGTTGCGCGATCCGGAGAAGATATGTGTCTTCTCTTCCATGACGAAGCCTGTCGAGCCATCTACTGCCAACAAGGCGGATATTGATGATCGTCTCGTGGAGACTATTAATTTAGCGACACAGGCAACCTGGGCAGAGCGTTTCTACCTCCGGCTCGCGACGGGCCAATACTACTCGGAAGACAATGAAGCCAAGTTCGATCCGCAGGAAGGCGTGGACGCTTACCTAATCGACAATCTTGGCGCTGTACGTAATGAACTCACCGAAGGAAAAGCGGGCTTAGATCCCTCGGTGGCTCATGCGTTCCTCGGGCGAGTTCTGTTTACCTGTTATCTGTGCGATCGCGGCATCATAGACTTGCGTGACTACTTCCCCAATCGCGGCTGGACCAGTCTCTTGGATTTGCTTGACTCAGATGCAGAGCATGACCCGCGTTCAGATCTCTACGGCAAGCTGTTCCGAAGGCTCAAGGATGAATTCAACGGCAGCATGTTCGATGATGACCTTAGAGGCGAGCAGGACTTGATTCAGCCCGTTCATTTGGAGGCCATACGCAGATTTCTGAATGGTGACGAAGTACGCAAAGGCCAGCGTTCACTCGGTTTCTGGGCCTATGACTTCAAGTTCATCCCGGTCGAGACTATCAGCGCCATCTACGAGGATTTCCTCGAAAAGGAGGGGGGGCCGGAGAAACACAAGAGCGGAGCTTACCACACACCGCGATTCTTAGCGGAGATGACACTTGACCTCGCGCTGGAAGGTGTTGATCCCCTACGTGGCAAGCAGTATCTGGATCCTGCGGTTGGTTCCGGGATATTCCTCGTACTCCTGTTCAACCGCCTGGCAGCCGAATTCAATCACCACGCAACCCACAAAGGCGAAATACCGCTTGAAGAACAGGCAAAGGAGCTACGTGCTCTGCTTGGATCTCTGCGCGGTGTGGATAAGAACCTGACGGCTTGCCGGATTGCATGTTTTAGTCTTTATCTTGCTTTTCTCGACCAATTCGACCCGCCCAGTCTGCGGGCCTATATGAAGGCCACTGGCGAGAAATTGCCGGGTCTTCTTAAGTACGCAAACAGCAAGAAGCAGGCCCCCGTTATTCCTGTCATTTGGGAGAACGACTTCCTCCAGTTGGCCAGCGATTGGAAGGGGCAATTTGACATCGTGGTTGGCAATCCCCCCTGGGCGGGACGAGGAAGCAAACAAATCGCGCACAAGTTCATGGAAACTGCTCCTGACGTGCTGAAGGGTGATTCCGGCCGTGCTTGTCTTTTGCTGCCCTCCAAGGTGTTCCTCAACCGGACAGATAAGTTTCAATCTCAATGGCTTCGCCGGGTGACCTTGGACAAGGTGGTTCAGCTTGCGGACTATAGCTTCATCCTGTTCAAAGAAGCCCTTTGTCCATGTAGCATCGCAAGGTTTACCAACCGGCCTCCAGATATTAACACGCATGATGTTGAATATGTGACACCCAAAGTATCCCGGGCAGATTTACGCGATGGCGTTATCCCAGTCGCCCCCCATGACCGGAAGTGGATTCCGCTTCAGTTGCTCCTTCATGCCGCAAAGCGAAAGCTAACCGGGTTAATCTGGAAGTCACACTTCTGGGGCACCCAACGAGACCGAAAGTTTTTGGATCTCCTTTTCACTTTCCCCAAACTCGATGAATATGTGGATATCTTAAGCGAGACACACGGCAGGCGTGAAAAACGCTGGGCTACCGGCATCGGATGTAAGCCGCGCAAGGCAAATTCCACATCTAAGCTTGATCGGAAGCTTAAACCTCTTGGCAACTGGTCATTAGAGGATCCATTTGTCACACCTAACATGATGAAGGGTCTTGCCGTTGTGCCGAAGTCTTTGTGTTCGACTTTTGGGGAACACCTTGAAAGCCATGGCTATCTGCTCGACAGGCTTTACAGCAAGCCTCCAGACGTCCTGTTCACGCCGCCCTTGGTGCTCTGGAATCGAGGGTTTACTGTGGCAGCCTTTTTTGATTCGGAATTTAGCGCGTTGAGATTCCAGCACGCACTACATTCTATCGCCAGCCCCGTCGAGGATAGCAATAATCTTCTCTTTCTATCGGCTTATCTGCGATCACCACTGGCTCGCTACTATGTGTTCCACACAAGCGCAAGCCTTGGTACTGAACGAGATCAAGTTCACTTGGCTGAGGCGATTCGTGTGCCATTTTTTCTTCCTGAAAGTGAAACTGCTCAGCCAGATGCTGGGCACATAATTACCGAAGTAGCCAATAGAATTCGACGACTAAAAAAAGAGATAGAGGCAAGTGCCGAGAAGCTCCGGGACAAGCTCCACCCGACCGACTTTCGCCTACAATATAGTACAGAGAAAGAAGAGAGAGAGAAGTGGCTGAAACATCAACGCAAGAAATCGGAAAATCTTCAAGCTGAGATTGATCCGCTCATCTATAAGTACTTCGGGCTCAACGAGCAAGAAATTGCCCTCATTGAAGATACCTGTGAGATCTTTGATAAGAGCGACACACCCGGGTCGCTCGATGCTGCCAAGAGCATTCCCACGCTACAACGACTTGATTCCGCCGATCTTGAACTTTACGCCAACATGCTCACCAAGACGCTCAATGGTTGGGCCAGCGGCGTCCTGCGCATCTCTGCGTTAGGTAACGTGGATTGCGATCTTGGACTCGGGCTGGTCGAACTCAATCAGACCAAGACGTCGAAAAGCTTCAAAACACGTACGACTAGCAATGAACTTGTTGTTGCGCTAAAACACCTCCAGGAAACATCAACCGAGCGATCCGGAGGGTTGGCGTACCTCAGGGGCACCTGGGTCTTCGACGGAAGGCGGATCTACATTGTGAAACCAGCATTCAAGGGGCAGTGGACGCGAACTGATGCTTTGAACGATGCAGCCGACCTCTACGCACATATTGCCGAAGCGAGGAGGCGACCGAAGTGAACGTGCAACATGAGGCCATTGGGTGGATCCCTCTTTTCCCCGCTAAGGAGATTCCCGTCATCTTGGCCGCGATACTGCGCTGCTCCGCTACTCTGCGCAAAAAAAACGCTACCGAGCAGGAGACAAGGATCAGCAATAGGTTACGAAAGCTCCTGATCCAAGATGTGGAATTGCGGAAACGCCCAATCCATTTGGATCCTGAAGCATATGTTTATGACGATGATGCGGGTGAAGAGAACGCTATTGGGCGACTTGATTTCAGATTCCTTTATTCAACGCAGACGCGGCATCCCTGGCCGTACTTCGCCATTGAAGCCAAGCGCCTCCACGTGGCATTCACGTCCAGATGGGATTCTTGCGTGCACAAATACGTTACTGACCGCCAGGGCATGATGTGCTTCATTGAGCAACGATATGGCCAGGGCTTGGCGAGCGGCGGGATGCTTGGCTATGTCTTCGATGGCAACATTGAGGCGGCTCGTACCTCAGTGGCTGCATTAATCGAAGCGAGCCGCGAGAAACTCAAAACCGTACCTCCCTTCAGGCTCGTGCTGTCTTCGGTGTTGCCGGGAGATTCGCACGTGTCCGAGACAATCCACGCTCTCGCACACGGAGATTTCACCATCTACCATTTATTTGTCGCTGTCTGAGACGATCAGGTGCTGTAGCGTTATTGGATGGCAAAGACATATAGAAACAGAAGAAAAAGAACTTCAATACACGGAATCGGCAACCATCTATTTAACCCTGAATGAAGACATGGCTGAGATGTCAATCAACCAGTAAGGCTAAAACTTCGTCAAGTTTTGCCGTGGTTAGACAGGTGCAAATGCCGGCCGCACCATAATACATCCACTGTTCATCGCCTTGAAGCAAGATTCTATAATTCACACTCAATTCCTGCCTTAAAATGAGTCATCGTAAGCACATCAGGTTGACACGTCCGTATATTTGGGTTAGAATACGGATGTTGGAATCGCAATCTTAAGTTTGCGAGGAAGGTAACGGGTAGATATTCAGGATTCGCCTGTTTATTGGATCATAGATTTGGACGTAAAAAATCGAGGAAATACGTTATGGGTTCCTTGTTCGAATACACATCGCACCACAAAGGGGACAGTTCTCGAACCGCCGGTAGGGTGTGCATCGCACACCATTGTCAAAGTTGGGCAATGCCCATCCTTGCGGCCTGCATCATATTTATATTCAGCCCCGGCCGGCCCGCATTTGCCACGGATAGCTCTGCCACAGGTATTGACGCCGTACAGCAGCAATTCAAAACCGGCAAATATACGGAATGTCTTGAATCCGCACGCAAGGCTATCGAAAACGGTGCTTACGCGGCCGAATGGCGGGTTCTGATGATTAAATCGCTGATGGCGCTTGGTCAATATGACAAGGCCGCGGATGATATGGATATTGTGCTGCTGCATTATCCTGTGAGCATGCGTTTGCTGGAGCTTGCCCATACGGTTTATATTCACAACGACCAGTCCGGCCGGGCCGATGATGCAATAAACAGGCTCGTTCGTGTGGGTACGAGTCGTGATCTGAGATACATGAGTCCGGGCGATTTGGTCGCCCTGGGCAATTCGCTGCTGCTGCTCGGTGAAGAGCCGCGGATCGTTCTGGACGAGCTGTTCACCCGCGCGATTAAGAACGATCCGAACTGCCTCGATGCATATCTGGCCGCCGGGGATTTGGCGCTGGCCAAGCAGGATTACGAGCTGGCCGCCGATCAATATCGGGATGCGCTGAAGCGGTTCGGGAAAGACCCGGATGCGCACTTCGGGCTGGCTGGAGCGTTTTATCAAAGCGACCGAAATCAGATGATCCAATCGCTTGACGCCGCTCTTTATATTAATTCCAATCACGTGCCCTCATTGCTTCTGCTGGCCGAGCACCAGATCGATTGTGAAGATTATGCCGGGGCGGGCGAGCTGCTCGACCGGGCGATTTCTGTAAATCCGTGGCATCCGGATCTCTGGGCGTACCGGGCCGTGCTGGCCTATCTGAATAATGATTCGCAAGCCAGCGTAAACCATCGCGAAAAGGCGCTGAAATTCTGGCCGACTAATCCGCGGGTGGATTATCTTATCGGCAGGAAATTGTCCCAGAAATATCGCTTTGCCGAAGGGGCAGCTTTTCAACGCCGGGCTTTGAAGTTCGATTCGGAATATCTGCCGGCGAAAATTCAACTGGCCCAGGACCTGCTTCGCCTCGGCGACGAACAGGAAGGCTGGACGCTGGCCGATGAAGTGCACACCGGCGACGCGTATAATATCGAAGCCTACAATCTGAGCAACCTGCAAGACCACATGTCTAAGTTCACAACGCTCCGTGCCGATGGATTTGTCGTCCGCATGGATAAACACGAGGCGGATATCTACGGCGATATTGTGATCGACCTTCTGCGCGAGGCCAAGACAAGCTTGTGCGAAAAATACGGGGCGCAATTAGACAAGCCGGTCGTTGTGGAACTCTTTCCCGAACAGAAGGATTTTGCCGTCCGTACGTTCGGGATGCCGGGGGGCGACGGCTTCCTCGGCGTGTGCTTCGGCAATGTAATTACTGCCAACAGTCCCAAAGCCCAGAGGCCAACCAACTTTAAAGCACTGTTGTGGCACGAATTCTGCCACGTCGTGACATTGAATCTGACGCACAACAAGATGCCTCGCTGGTTTAGCGAAGGGATGTCGGTCTATGAGGAATCGCAGCGTGACCCGACATGGGGCCAGCAGATGACTCCAGAATATCGCGGGATGGTTCTCGGCGGTAAACTTACGCCAATCGGCGAGCTTAGCGCGGCGTTTTTGAGTCCGTCCACCCCGAACGACCTGCAGTTCGCATATTACGAATCGTCGCTTGTGATCGAGTTTCTCATCGAACACTATGGCCTTGGGTCGATCAAGGCGATTCTCGCCGATTTAGCAAAAGGTGAAGAGATAAACGCAGCGATTTCAAGACACGCAGCGCCGATAAAGGATATCGAGAAGCAGTTCGAAACATTCGCACGAAAGCGTGCCGAGGATTTAGCCCCGGAAGTTGACTTCGAGCAGCCTGAAAAAGAACAACTCGATCCCGCCGATTACGTGATGCTGCTCGAATGGGTTCAAGAGCATCCAAACAATTTTTGGGCCCTGACTCTGTATGCCAAAGCTCTGTTGGCTAATCGCAAGTGGGCCGAGGCGAAGGAACCGCTGGAAAAACTCATTGCGTTGTATCCACAATATACCGGCGACGATAACGGTTATCGACTGCTGGCAGAAGTGCACCGGCAGCTCGGAGAGACAGAACAGGAGCGGGATGTGCTCGGCAAGCTGGCGATGATTTCCTCTGATGCGTCCTACGCTTACGGGCGACTGATAGAAATTGCGATGGCCGAGGAAGACTGGCAGAGCGTGGCAAGGTATGGCGAGAAATCCATGGCGGTTTACCCCATGCTGGCACAACTGCACTGGCAACTGGGCCGAGCCGGCGAAGAGCTCGGCCGGGATGAGCAGGCGGTCAAATCGTACAGGCGTCTGCTCTTGCTGGACCCTGCCGATCCTGCCGATGTCAATTATCGGCTGGGGCGATTGCTTCAGGATAAAGATCCCGCCGGGGCGAAAAGGCACGTGCTTCTGGCGCTGGCCGAGGCTCCGCGCTTCCGCCAGGCACACCGTCTATTGCTGAAGATCGTCAATGAAACGCGCGAGCCGGCAGTTCAGGAGGATACACCATGAGAAGATCAAGGTATCTCTTCCTAATCCTGTTGATGGCGGCGTTTGTTGGAGCTGGCGCAGTGTTCGCAAGGAGATATTCCAATCGCGGATATTCCGATCGCAGGAGCGTGCCCAACTGGACGCCCAACCGGGAGTTCTCTCATGACATCTTCACATTTGTGAGAATCCGATACTCGACCGGATACGGCGGCGGGGATTATGGGGGCGGGTACGGTCGCGGTCGTGGTCGCGGCGGCGGCGGCGGAAGCTGGGCAACGGATTATCCCGATAGCGATTTGAACTTTTCTTTTCGCCTGCACCAACTGACTTCAATGGAAGTCGATCCCGAAGGAATCGTACTCGAACTAACGGACCCGGAACTGGTCAACTACCCCTTCATATACATGCTCGAACCCGGACGTCTCGTCTTCAGTGAAGAGGAGGTTGAGTGCCTCCGTCGCTACCTGCTGAACGGCGGATTTTTGATGGTCGACGATTTCTGGGGCGAAGCCGAGTGGGACAATTTCTACTATGAGATAAAGCGTGTTTTTCCCGATCGTGAGCCGGTCGAGGTTGGACTTAGCCACAAGATATTCCAGGTCCCGTATGAACTCAAGGAAAGACCGCAGATCCCCAATATCGACCAGGCTCTACGTGGGCGATCTTACGGCATTACATGGGAGCGAGAAGATGCGAAACAGGTTCATTATAAGGCCATCTATGATAACAGCGGCCGGATGATGGCGTTTATCTGCCACAATACCGACCTCGGTGACGGATGGGAACGCGAAGGTGAGAACGAATGGTATTTTCATGAGTTCTCAGAGAAAAAGGCATATCCACTGGGAATTAATATCGTGTTTTACGCTATGACACATTAGGGGCAACAACTGTAGGGGCAACCCTGTGTGGTTGCCCAGGGCAGGCACACGGGCCTGCCCCTACAACGAAAGAGGTAAATTATTTTGGCTACGAAAGCATACGAATTCGAACGATTGGCAGTCCAACAGATCAGCAGTGCACGGCAGAAGATAGGTGCCGAGCTTTCAAAGGTTATCATCGGCCAGCAGGATGTGATCGACCATCTTCTGATTGCCATACTTTCCGGCGGGCATTGCCTGATAACAGGCGCGCCGGGCCTGGCGAAAACTCTGCTGGTCAAGTCGCTGGCGCAACTGTTCCATCTGGAGTTTCAGCGTATTCAGTTTACGCCGGACCTCATGCCGGCGGACATTACGGGCACGGAGATTCTCCAGCAGACCGACGGACAGCGAAAAATGGTGTTCGTCAGGGGCCCCATCTTTGCGGACATGATTCTTGCCGACGAGATTAACCGCACGCCGCCCAAAACACAGGCGGCCCTGCTCGAAGCGATGCAGGAACACCATGTCACCGCCGCCGGGGTATGTCACTCGCTGGGCGAGCCGTTTTTCGTCTTTGCGACGCAGAACCCGATTGAGATGGAAGGCACGTATCCGCTGCCGGAAGCTCAGCTCGACCGGTTTATGTTCAACGTCTGGATCGACTACTTGTCGGAAGACGACGAGGTCACGGTCGTTCGCCAGACAACGGCGACGGAGCCCGAACCGATCCAGCAGGTATTCACGGGCGAAGACCTGCTGCGATTTCACGATGTCGTACTTAAGGTTCCGATCGCCGAGGACGTGGTGCGTTACGCCGTGAGAATCGCTACCGCATCTCGCCCGGGCCCCGACAATTCGCTGGACTTTATCAACGAGTGGGTCACGTGGGGTGCCGGGTTGCGAGCCTCGCAATATATGGTGCTGGGCGCCAAGGCCCGATCGCTGCTGTACGGCAGGTCGCACGTGAGCTTCGAGGACATACGGGCGCTGGCACTTCCGGTGCTTCGACACCGCGTATTGATCAATTACCGCGCCGAGGCAGAGGGCGTGGTTATCGAAAACCTTGTCGAACGCCTGCTGAAATCGGTTAAGGAAAGTCATAAATAATGACAGACAAAGCTTCAAAATCTGGCTCAGCGGTTACAATTGGCAAAGCCGGTGGTGTCGCGGGCTTCCAGCCCGCGATTCGAGGGCGGGACGCCCTCGGCACGGGTTTGATCGATCCTGTCTCGCTGATGAGGATCAAGTCGATGGAGCTGCGCGCCAAAGTAATAGTCGAGGGATTCTGGAAAGGCATTCACCGAAGCCCATATCACGGCTTCTCGGTCGAGTTTACCGAGTACCGTCAATACACTCTCGGCGACGATCCACGCTATATTGACTGGCGGCTTTATGCCCGCAGCGACCGGTTTTATATAAAGAAGTTCGAAGACGAGACGAACCTGCGATGCCACATGCTGATCGACCACAGCCGGTCGATGGGCTACGGTTCCGGTAGCTATACAAAATCGCAGTACGCCGGCACGCTGGCCGCGACGCTGGCCTATTTTCTCTACACTCAGGGTGACGCCGTCGGCCTGGCGACATTCGACGATCAGATCAGGCAGTATATGTTTCCCCGCAACCGGGCTGGTTATCTGCGCCGTTTAATGGTTGCGCTGGAGACTCCTCCGCAGGGCAGTTCCACCAAACTTGGGCCGCCGTTGCAGCACGTTGGCGAAATGCTGACTAAGAAAGGTCTTATCATCCTGATTTCCGACCTGCTGACGTCGATAGACCGGCTCGAACCGGAACTTGGCTATCTATGCACGGGCGGCCATGACGTTGTGGTCTTTCATGTGTTGGATCCGGCCGAATTAAATTTCGACTTCGACTCGCCGGCACTTTTTCAGGACATAGAGAGCGGGCGCAATATGTACGTCGATCCGGCCGACGCCCAGATTTCTTATAAGCGGAAGCTGGAAAAACATCTGGCCAGGATTGAGTCTATATGCCAGAACCTCGGGATCGACTATCATCTGTTCCCGACGGACCGGCCCTTCGATCTGGCCCTGCTGGATTTTCTCCAGGACCGGATGCGCCACCGTAAAAGAATCAGGCACAGGGGTCGTCCGAAGGGCAGGAGGACGATATGAGTTTTCTTTATCCTTTATTTCTGGCGGGAATCGCCGCGGTGAGTCTGCCGATCATTCTGCACATGATTCGCCGGCAGACGCGCAAGCGCGTGACATTCAGCTCGTTGATGTTTTTGCGCACTGCGGTGCCGCGATTCAAGAATCGCAGCCACCTGGAAAACCTGCCGCTCTTGATTTTACGGTGCATAATATTGTGCCTGCTTGCGTTTGCGTTTGCGCGTCCCTTCTTCCCGCGCGAAGCCGGGGACGCCCAGATCCCTATCGCCAGGCGAATAGTCCTTCTGATCGACACCAGCGCATCGATGCGGCGAACCGGCATGTGGGCCCGGGCAATCGGCGAAGCACAGTCGGCGCTGAGTGACGTGAGCGGAGCCGACCGGGTCTGCGTGATGAAATTCGATCAGGGCACGGAAACACTGATAGGATTCGAACAGTGGGACGCGATGGACTCGGCTCGCCGCACAGCGGTAGCAGCCGAACAACTATCGAAATTATCGCCAGGCTGGGCCTCGACCAATCTCGGCCAGGCCCTGGTCTCCGCGGCAGAGGCCATCGAGGATGATGAAATCAACGACGAGCAGCAAAAATTCAGAACGCACCGGATAGTGCTCATCAGCGATCTACAGAAGGGCAGCAACCTCGATGCTCTGCAGGCTTACGAATGGCCCGAGGCTCTGGAATTAGAAGTCAAGCCGATTGCCGCCGCAGGTTCGACCAATGCATCGTTACAGTTGATCGCAGGCCGGGACCATCCGGCACGCACAGCCGGCGATGAACTGCCGAGCGTTCGTATTACCAATTCGCCCGATGCGGCCGTGGAGCGCTTCGGTCTGACCTGGGCCGGCGAGGATCCCGCGGGAACGCCGGATCGCGCAACAGAAGTGTACGTGCCGGCGGGCCATAGCGTTGTTGTGCGTGCTCCGCAACGAACGGATAACTCAGCGCCGGGCAAGCTGATTTTGACTGGTGACGATCACGACTTCGACAACGCCCTTTATATGGCGCCGCGTTTAATACATAAGGTCAACATCCTTTTCGTTGGCAGTGACATCGCCGGTGACTCCGAAGGCATGCTGTATTACGTCCAGCGGGCTTTCAGGGCCACAGGCTCGATCGATCCGGCCGTCATCTCCCGTACAGCGGAAAACCTCACGGACGCAGACATTGCAGCCGCACACCTGATCATCGCCGCCGATGCGATCGCGCCGGAACACATCGGTTCGGTTCGCAGATACATCGAATCCGGCCGGAACGTCCTGCTGGTAATGAAGTCCCCGGATACAGTCAAAACGATAGCAGCTCTTGCGGGGATTGATAGCATCGAATCGCAGGAAGCAGACGTCAGCACGTATGCAATGCTCAACCGGATAGAATTCAAACATCCGCTCCTGGCGCCGTTCTCCGAGCCTCGCTTCGGAGACTTCACCGGGATTCACTTCTGGAAACATCGTCAAATAAACATCGATGATCTACCGGGCGCCGAGGTTCTGGCCTGGTTCGACAGCAACGACCCGGCATTGTTTGAGCTGCGCATAGTTAAAGGATCGCTGCTGGTGCTGGCCTCGGGCTGGCATCCATCGGACAGCCAGCTTGCGCTTTCGTCGAAATTCGTGCCGCTGCTTTACTCCGTCCTCGAATACGGCGGCATCTTTGCAAACCGGCAGTCACAGTATTTCGTGGGTGACTATGTACCAATATCGCCCTGGAGCGGGCCCGGATCGGCAAATATGGAGATTCGCAAACCAGACGACTCGTTGATTCCTCTCAATGCCGGCGAAGAAAGCTTTACACAGACGGACCTGCCGGGAATTTATACAATTGAGTCGTCCGCCGGAAATCATATTTTTGCGCTGAACCTGCCCGCGAAGGAATGCCAGACGGCCGTTATGCCAATCGAAGATCTCGAAGGACTTGGTGTTACTGTAGGGGCGGCCCTGCGTGGCCGCCCGAATGAGGATAATGCCAATAACAGGTTAGGGCAACCACACAGGGTTGCCCCTACGTTCGTATTGGAATCCGAGCAAAAGGTTTGGCGGTGGATATTTATTGGATTGCTTGCTGTCTCGTTTGTTGAAATCGCCCTTGCGGGGTGGTTGACTCGCTCGCCTTCTAATCTGTTGGGAGAACAGAAATGATTGAAGAAGCTCTACGTAAAAGACTCAGGCCGATTGTTAAGCGCCGGCGGCGTTTGCATCTGGCTTACTTGCTGTCGGCTTGCTGGATTGTAGCGGCTCTACTGGGCATCGGTTTGATTAGTGCGAACCGGTACTGGGGATTGAAATCGCCGGTCGCAAACTGGGCTCTGTGCATTTCTGCTGTGCTGGCAACGCTTTATGCCCTGTACAGATCCCGCCGGATGCGGCCGGACTATAAGGCCGTCGCTCGACACATCGAACAGCAAAATCCCGATATGCAGGCGCTGCTGCTCGCCGCTATAGAGCAGGAGCCCGAACAACCCGACGGTCAATTCGGTTATCTGCAGGATCGGGTCATTGGTGAAGCAGTAAGACACGCGACGAAACACGACTGGCTGCAGAGCATTTCAAAGATGAAGCTTGTATTGGCGGAGCTTGGCGGCGCGATTGCGTTAGCATTAATCATTACAACTTTGCTACAATTATTGCCGCCGGTCCCATTCCTGCGAATAACGAACCGAAACGTGCAGCAGAGCAGGGGCTATGACCTCACGGTCAGTCCGGGAGACACCAGCGTGGAAGCCGGATCTCCGGTGGTTATCCTCGCGCGGTTCGGCAGGCGCGTGCCGCCTAAGGCCACTCTGATGTTCGGCGAATCCGGCGAGGAACTCAAGCAGATCCCGCTGACCAGGAACCTTGACGATCCCGTGTTCGGCGGCATAATTCAGGAAGTCAACAGCAACCTGCTCTACTATATCGAGTACGCGGATAAACGCTCTCGCGATTACAAAATAAGCATCTACGAACGCCCGGTTCTGACCAGGGCCGATGCGAAGATTACCTTTCCTCCATATACGAAACTGCCCGAGAAGGTTATTAAAGACACGCGCCAGATCAGTACAGTTGAAGGATCGCAGGTCATTCTTACATTCGTTCTCAACAAGGCGGTGGCAGAGGCACAGCTTGTTCCCAAAGAGGGACCCGGTCCGGAGCTGACCGTCGATAGTGAGCATCCGAACGTTTATACAACTTCAATCACGACTACTAAAAACGAGCGTTATGAGCTGCACCTGGCCGATGCCCAGGGGCTTACGAACGAGGTGCCGCAGCGTTTCGTTATCGACGTTCACAAGAATCTGCCGCCCGAGTTAAGAGTAGCTTTTCCCAACCGGGACGTGCTGGCATCGCCTTTAGAGGAATTGAGTCTGGAAGCAAAAGTCTCGGACGACTACGGCTTAACGGGCTATGGGCTCAGTTACGCTCTTGCCGGCGACGAGGGCAGTGATGTGGCCCTTGGCCCATCACCGGTGCCGAGTGACAAACAACAGATTCAGCACCTTCTGGCGCTGGAAGAATTGAGCGCTCAGCCGGATCAGTTGCTGACGTACTACTTCTGGGCCGACGATGTGGGACCGGACGGCAGTATCCGCAGAACCTCCGGTGACATGTACTTCGCGGAAATACGCCCCTTCGAGGAGGTGTTCCGCGAAAGCCAGTCTTCTCAGAACCAGCAGCAGCAGAACCAGCAAAGCCAGCAGCAGGGCCAACAGCAAGGCGAGCAGCTCGCGCAATTACAGAAGCAGATAATCAGCGCGACCTGGAATATAAAACGCCAGGCCGATCAGTCGGGCCTCGATGACAGCAAGGAAGACCTTGGTGTCGTTCACCAGTCTCAGGCCGACGTGCTGGAGCAGGCCCGGTCGGCTTCGGCACAGGCCGAAGATCCCGTCGCAACCAAAACACTGCAGGCAGCGGCGCGGCACATGGAAACGTCGCTGGAGCATCTGGGCGAGGCTGCGGAATCCGAATCGGCGACAGAACTTACGCCGGCACTCGCGGCGGAACAGTCGGCCTATCAGGAGCTGCTCAAATTGAGGCAGCGCGAGCATCAGGTTGGGCAAAGCCAGAGTTCCAGCCAAAGCAGCAGCAGCGCCCGTTCGGCACGCTCGCAGCAGCAATTGCAGCAGTTGGAGCTTACACAAAGGGAAAATCGATACGAGACGCAGCGCTTGGCCCAGTCTCAGGAGCAGACGGCCCAGCGTGAGGACCTTCAGGTTCTTAACCGGCTTCGCGAT
>CAYTNN010000007.1:35568-43866 GCA_964439135.1 uncultured Pirellulales bacterium | reverse complement strand
TCGTATATGGATGTTGTGAAATACAACGAGGATGGCAATAGTGTGTATATGGTCAGATATAAGGAAAAACCACATCTATCAGGTGACCATAGTCAAAGCGAGGATTAATCGGAAGCGTATTTTTGCCAACTAAATCGAGAAAAGATTCGGTATCAAATATGAAGAAATATTACAGAATGCCCTGTAAGGCGATGATTTTTTGCAGTTGTTTGCTTATTTTGGGAGGCTGTGCATCCAATTACGATAAAATGCCGGAAATTGTCCATAGCCCAAATATTGAGCCCAAAGTAGTGTTCCCGAAGGTTGTAAAACCAGAGCCCAAACGGGTCACCATTCAAAGAGATTTCCCAAAAGAGTGGCTGCCCCCCGTCGAGGCTGAGAAGCAATGGACGGCCATCGTGATACATCACTCAGCGACTGAAAACGGAAATGCCGCTATCTTTGACAGGATGCACAGGGAAGAGAAGCACTGGGAGGGTGTTGGCTACGATTTCGTAATAGGTAACGGCATTGACAGTGGTGACGGTGAGGTTGAAGTAACATTTCGCTGGCAAAGGCAGATGGCCGGCGCCCATTGCGGAGGAACACTTGGTAATTGGGCCAATGTAGACGCTGTAGGAATCTGCCTTGTCGGTAATTTCAATTACACAACACCCACCACACAACAAATGCAGTCTCTTTTGAAATTGGTCCGCTTTCTAAAAAAACGATATGGAATTTCGAATGGCAGTATTTACGGTCATAAAAATACGCCGGGAGCACATGTAACCGATTGTCCGGGACATAAGTTCCCAATGGCCAGACTGAAATGGCTTGCCAGCTCCTGATTTGACATAGCCGCACATATACAGGTAAAGCATTTGCTACGTCCTATAAACTGAGTTCCAGGCTCAGCATTTGCACTTTATCAGCAAAATTAGACCAAAATTTCGCCGCTTAGAAAGTTGCCTTGCAATTATACCGAAGTTTCTGCTGACGATATTATTCAAAAGCAAATAAGGAACTGGTCGAATGAATCTACACGAATCGCTCTCTTCTCAGAGTTTTATGCTAAACGAGCAAATCGCACGGCAGGTCTTCGAAGTTTTGCCCGAGCAGGGGCCAATACTGCTTATTATGGACAGGAATGGTCATAGCTGGCCCAGCGATTCGGAAGAATTTGCCACGTTGAATATGAGCGAGTCGTTTTTGAAAGAGCTTTGTGCCAAGATTGATGATGGTGCCGAGCCGGTTGTAGCACAAATAAACGATTGCAGTATCGTTGCTGCACAATTAGCGACCGAGCGGAGCAATTGCGGATACGTGATTATGGCTCTGCCGCAATACAACCCTGAATCAACCTTAATAAATATCGACCTGATCGAAATATTGCTAAGTCAATTCAGCCTGATAGCCAAACTCATCGAGAAGAACAATCTCCTTTATGAAACTCAAATGAAACACTACCGTGCGTTCGATCAGAGCGAAATAGCATCGAATTAACTGACATGTTACGCATACGGTATTTCGTAGCACATTTCTGTACTCGATAAAATTAGCCGAAAGCAAAGTTTGGATTGCGTTCTCAGGATTTGACGGCTATAATTTACACCAGTGACCGGGCATAGCAGACAGGCTACAGATTCCTGTACCCGCCTTCGCGGGAATTACAATGCTAAACGCTCCGTTATCAAAATCATGAATGTTATACGCTAATAAGCAAAGGAAAAAAGTGAAATTCCAGATTTACAGAAACGGTAAGGTTATTGATAAATTCACTTTATGTGGTGCCTATCTCTTCGGTGGCGACGGAATAGGTATTCGCAGAGCCCAGATTACCTTTAAAAACGGCTTTGTCGAGTGCGTAAAGTCAAATCTGGAAACAGCCGGACTGGCCTTGCTATGGCCTATCGAAGGTTTTGGTAAGGTCCTTTTACCTACAACCTGCCTGCCCGAGAGAGAACAACCGTATAATTTGAATGTTGAGATAGCACGTGCGAAGCTGATGCAAATCGTTAACAAACGGGAGGACTGGCTGTTTCTCGACAATATAGAAGTTCTGGCGGATTTGTTGAAAGAAGCACAGGATCTATTTATTCGAGCAATTCAAAATATCTCTATGCCGTCAAAAGCAGCTAAATTAGCTGATGAATCGCTTAAGAAAGCTATAGTTTCCTCAGAAAAGCTGGCAATAAAACAAGCAGAATCACTTTTTAATACAAGGACGACAAACCACGGCCTTGGCCGAGGCTGCTTCGGCTGCAGAATAGATCCTATGGAAATTGATAATCCTGTGTATGTTGAGAAACTACTGGAATTGTTCGGCTCTGCAACAATTCCAATAAACTGGGCACAGATAGAACCTCGTAAAGGCGATTTCGATTTTTCGAAGATTGACGTCTGCGTCGAGACCCTCAGTAAAAAGAAACTGACGCTTAGTGCCGGACCACTGCTTTTTTTCTCAAAAGAGAGTCTGCCCAAGTGGCTTCTTCGTAGTGGAGCAGGTTTTGAAAAGATTCGGGAAACCGCGTATCATTTTATTTCGGAGGTGGTTGCCCGCTACTCCAGTGCTATTCGAGCGTGGTATGCTATAAGCGGTTTGAATGCTTTTAATCATTTCGGATTCGGATTCGAGCAGATTTTAGAAATGACCCGTGCGGCTAATATGGCAGTAAAACAAGCAAGTGACAGGGCTTTGAAGGTTATTGAAGTCAGCAACCCATGGGGTGAATATTATATGACAACACCTAACAGCATCCCGCCATTGGTCTATATGGATATGGTTGTGCAGAGCGGAATCCATTTTGACGCATTTGGACTGCAAGTACGGTTTGGTAAAAATCAGACTGGTATGCATGTTAGAGATATGATGCAAATATCGGCGATCCTGGATTACTTTGGGCCCATTGCCAAACCCTTATATATGACCAATGTGGAGGTTCCAAGTCAGGATGGCGACGGCTTACATGACGGTCAAGTTGCCGGTATCTGGCACGAACAGTGGAACGAATCACTACAGGGACAATGGATCGAACAGTTCTATAAGATTGCGCTGAGCAAACAATTTGTTAACTCGGTGACTTATTCGAACATCATCGACACCGCGGATAGCACCATCGGCCACAGCGGTCTGTTGACAGACGAACTCGAACCCAAAGAATCGTTTAGAACCCTGAAGAAATTGCACGACAGCATCTTCAGCAGATAAACAAATCGTGACCGGGGCCTCGCGAATTGTGACTCGAACAGGCAACTCTATGCAATGAATGAGATGAGACAAACCAGGCAAAACAGGATTCAATCATTTGCGTTTGTTATCAGCGTATGCCTGGCGGTTTGTTTTTCCTTCGGTTTTGTCTCGAACCTCGGACGAGATGAATTACCTTTTGACCGATGCGATATTGAGTTAGAGGGCCGAATAAATCCAAACAATGCTCCTGTAGAAAGTATGGTAAGATTACCCGGCATGGGTCCGGGACGAGCCGGAGCAATTGTGGAATACCGCAAGAATTTTAATGGAAAAAACGCTGGAAGTCCAGCTTTTCAAAATTGCGATGATTTACAGAAAATCAAAGGCATAGGCCCTAAGACAGTGCAAAACATAAATGAATTACTGAAGTTTGATTGAATCAAGCGATTATAATCGGAGAATCTGAGATTCTGATTATGCAGCTTAAGAAAACACGGTAAGATAGATCTCAAAAAGCGATTCTATCAGGTATAACAGGAAAACAGTAATATGGATGAATGGGAAATTAATAAGCCGCTGGGGCAATGCCACGGCACAGAAAGAAAAATAGAATACGGCGAAGAATACTTCGCTGCTCTGGTAGATACAGAGGAAGGCCTTAAACGGCAGGATTTCTGCGCCGATTATTGGGAGAGCCAAAAGCCGGATGTTTTTTGTTACTGGAGGACCAGGCTGCCCGATCCGGGCCAGAAGAGGCAGTTGTTTGTTGACGACCAAATGCTGATGGCCTTCTTTGAACGGTTGGGAAAAGAGACTGAGCCGGAAAAAATTAATTTCCGCTTTGTCCTGGCATTAATTCTGATGCGAAAAAGGATTCTGAAATACGATGAAACAAAAACCGTAGACGATCAGGAACTCTGGCGATTAAGAGTCGTAGGTGAGAAGCAGATCGTCGAAGTCGTAAATCCGCATCTCGATGAAGAGCAAATCGAGCAGTTATCGTCGCAGATAGGCGAGATTCTCCAGACGGATTTGTAAACTCGCTTTGTGCAACGCCGAATCGAATTCCCGCTTCGGAGCGAACAATCGGAGCTAAGAAACAGATTAGGAGCTTTGAAAAAAATGTTACGAAAAATAATCCCGTACATTTCCGCAGCAATCTTGATTCTTGCCGGCTGTGAATCCCAGATCCACCAACCTATAAATATCTGTCCGGGCAAAGATTCTGTAGCCGATGCTTTGGCCGCTCTGAAGTCACAATCACAAAATGTAGTGCCGCTGCGGGCTAACGGGCAATGCCGTTTGGAGTATCACGTCGAAGGAAAGAAAAAACAGCAGCGTGAAAATTTCAATATGAAACTCTGGGCAAATCCGCCTGTTGAAATTTACCTGCAGGGTGACAAGGCTCTTGTCCCAAAAGCGATAATCCTCGGCTCGAACGAACGGGAGTTCTGGCTATCGATAAGACCAAAAGAAATCAGCACCCACTGGTGGGGTAATTGGTCTGAGCAGGACTTGTCCGAAGGGCTTGTAATCGACCCCAGAACTCTGCTGGAGTCTCTCGGAATCGGGGAAGTAGAAACGCAGCAGGACTGGTCTTTGTCGAACGAGGGCACTTATGACATAATTTCAAAACGCCAGCAGGGTGTGGTGATCAAAAAAATATACGTCCATAGCTGTGATTATCGAGTCAGGCGAATCGAATTTTTCAATCGGGATGGTCATGTTGTCGCCGGCGCGGAACTGGACAAGTATAAAGAAGTATCCGATGGATTTTTTATTCCATCTCTGATAAAGGTTACAACGTATGCCCAGGATACCGGCGAATCATCGTTTAGTATTACTCTTGAACTTAAATCCATAAAACCGGCAACAATTACCGAGCCGCGGCGAAATGTGCTTTTCAAGCTCCCTAAGCCACGCGGTTTCACGAACGTATATAGAATCGTTAATGGAAAGTGGTTCAAACAGGCTCAGTAAATAACCGATAAGGAGTTTGCCAATGGCCAGGACAAGTCTGAAAGAAAGAATCAAGCAGGGACCGCTCATATTGGACGGGGCAATGGGAACCGAGTTGATTGCTCGCAATATTCAAGTCGGTGCGTGCAATGAGTACCTGAACATTGATTCGGCCGATATCATTTCCGATATCCACAAGGGTTACCTGCTTGCCGGTTGCGACGCGGTTATTACCAATACGTTCGGGGCCAACAAATATACTCTCACCCGGCACGGATTGGCCGGGGATGCCGCCCGGATAAACAAGGCAGGAGCCCAAATTGCCCGGCTGGCGGCGGGAGAAGAAAAGTACGTTCTGGGTGATATCGGCCCGAGCGGGGATTTCCTGGAGCCGTTGGGAGCACTAAATCCGGACGAGTTGAGGGATGCTTTTGTTGCTCAAGCTGAGGCGCTTTTAGCCGGTGGCGTGGACGGCTTTATTATCGAGACAATGACAGCCCTCGATGAAACAGTCATCGCTATTGAGGCGGCAAAATCTATCGCGGGCGACCTGCCGGTGCTCGTATCGATGTCCTTTGACAAGGCCGGTGACAGCTTTAAGACGATGATGGGCGTCGGCGTCGAGGCTGCCGTATCGAAAATAATTCCGCTGAATGTGGACGCGGTCGGATTCAATTGCGGCACCCTGTCACTTGATCAATACGTGGCGCTATCGGATGAATTTGTCGCTGCGGTAAGAGCCCTTTCCGAAGATGTGGCGATTTCAGCCGAGCCGAATGCCGGCAAGCCCGAGCTGGTTGAAAGTAAAGCCGTTTACAAAGTCTCCCCGGAAGAATTTGCCTCAGCGGCAGAAAAAATTCATTCGGCCGGCGTGAGAATCATCGGCGGATGCTGCGGAACCAGCCCGACACATATCGAGGCCATGGCTAAAAAAATAAGAGTGACACCGTAAAATCGTAAACGGATCGAATATAATACCCTTATGCAGCTAACATTATTCGCTCGTGTGCAGAAATTTCTCGATTTGTTCAATACTTTTGGTCGTGGCACCCTGGTTTCTTTTGATGTCATCTTGTCCGTTTCGGGCGATTTCACGAGCATAATCCGGTTCGAGCAGGCACTTCTGCATCGTCTGCAGCAGCTCGTCGGCATCATTAACTAAGATCGCCCCGTTGCCGGCTAAAAGCGAGTCAACGGTTTGCCTGAAATTGAACGCGTGCGGCCCGAAAATCGTGCATTTACCGAGAGCCGCCGCCTCCATCATATCCGAGCCGCCCATCGGAACGAGCGATCTGCCCACAAATATTATGGTTGACAGGCAGTAGAATTTTCGCAGGTCGCCCATCGTGTCACCAAGAATCACCGCCGGCCTCTCCTTACACCTGACATCGGTATTTTTAATCGAGCCGTAACGAATAAAATCGAACCCGGCATCCGTAATCGTCCGGGCAACCTCATCGAATCTCTCCGGCTTTCTCGGGACGATGACAAGCCGCAGGTCCTCCAATTGGCCCGACTGTTTAAGATGGGTAAATACGTCGAGGATAATTTGTTCTTCGCCGGGACCGGTCCCGCCCGCAACCCATAATCTTTCGCTGCCGATATTAATCTGTGCCGCAAGAGCATCTGCTCCTTGAACTTTATCGGCAATCTGAGCCGTGTCGTATTTCAGTGAGCTGGTGACGATGACATTGCCGGCACCAATTTCTCTGAAGCGTTGAGCGTATTGGTCCGTCTGGGCAAGAACCAGGCTGATTTTGCCGAAGATTTTACTTGTGAACGGTTTTATTCTCTTATACCCGGCGTAACTTTTGTCGCTGATTCGGCCGTTGACCACAACAACGGGAACTCCTAACCGCTTTGCGAGGCTGATAAAATTAGGCCAGATTTCCAACTCCATCAGCAGACAGATCGCCGGTCGAATATTGCCGAAGGCACGATGCATCGCCCAGGAAAAATCAAAAGGAAAATAAAACACCTGATGATCCCGGCTGAAAAGATTGTTTGCGCGGGCAAATCCGGTATCGGTGGTCGTGCTGATGACAATTTCAAAATCGGCGAACCTGTCCTCGAGCTCCTTGACGACGGTCATGGCCGCGTTCACTTCGCCGACGCTGACGGAATGGAGCCAGATACATTTTTTTTCGGGACTTCTCCGGCTAACCTTGCCGAAACGCTGTGCCCAGCCGGCCCGGTAGCGTCCGTGCCTGATGGCCCGATATACGATCACAGGGCTATAAGCCAGTCCGGCAAATAAATACAACAAATCCAAAACATATCTCATCCGGCCATCCTACAAACAAGCAAAGAAATCAAACAATCGATAGATGATATTTATAAAAAGTAACTATGTCAAATAATTGCCTTATCGGGGGAGAAAAGATTGTCTTTGCAATTATTGAAAATCTGCAAACCTTCAGGGCTGCTCGAATTGGATTTTGTTGAAATTATTGTGCAGCGGAATCAAGCCAATACTCCGCCAGTATGGCAAAATCAAGAAAGTCTATTATGCTGTCCGGGGCAAAACGAGGCGCGAAGTTAGCTTTAGGATTCCAGTTAGGTGACGTAGGAGTGGCAAGCCATGCTTCCGCAAAGACTGCAAAATCTAAAAAGTCAACGATTCCGTCCCCCTCTTCCGGTGCAATATCTGCAATCAAACTCGCTGGAATCCGCTCGAATTCAAGAGAAGGAGGATCCTGTCCAATCAATCCTCCACCGCGCAGAACAAGGTTGAATTCCGTAAAGAGATTCATGCCTATTATGCCGTCAAGGTATCCACCTTCGGGCGAACCGATATCGAGCATGACAACCGGAACATTTGTAAATCGAAGCCAATCGCCAAGAGCAGCAATCTCAAGAGAATCAATATAGAAGCCCGGCTCGATTGATACGTAGCCAGTGACATCCTGAATATCCACTTCAAAATCAGGATCATTCGGATTTAATCCAAGACGTGCCCCGACGTTTGTTCCTACTAGGGTTATTTGGGCGCCTGTATCCAGCATGAAACGGTCCCTGTCAATCGCACTACGTATTCCATCACGAAGATCCACACTGTTTACGAAAAACAGGCTTTGCAGCAGGCTTCCTATGTTCGAGGGAATGCCGGGTTGGAAAACAAAGTCGAAGATTCCCTCAAGATCCGGAAAGTACTGTACGTCGGCAGCTCC
>CAYTNN010000007.1:17672-35468 GCA_964439135.1 uncultured Pirellulales bacterium | reverse complement strand
ATCGGCGGATTCCAAAGAAAAGAGCTTGAAATTAGGGGCTGATTCAGCCTTTGATTCTTTTCCTTTAAAATATCTTATTGCTTTGATACGCCCAGCCGGACCGGCGAGCCAATCCACCTTTTCTGTCTGCCGGCCAGACTGTTCAGCTTGAACAGAAGTCCAGAATATAGAAGAAGTTAGAAGTAGAGCTAACCAAATACGCTTCAAGTTGTAGAATGTCATTTATCCACCTTCCATTCCATTCATAATTTCCATTATTATAACATAATCAGGCAGTATTTACACGTGGAAAAACAGGGCACATTCGATCGTCTTCTTTATATAATCCGAAGGCCTCTTTATCGACGCTATCCGACGCATATTGTTTCTATACAGTAGTTCCTTTCGACTATGCTTATGTTACGTGAAAAACAGCAAATAATGGAAATAATGCATAAAAACGGCTATATTCTTGACATGACGGCTATTTTTGTATATTTGTAGTGTATTATAGAAAAGTTTCTATTTTCGTCCCCGTAGCTCAATTGGATAGAGCGTTGGCCTCCGGAGCCAGAGGTTGAAGGTTCGAATCCTTCCGGGGATATTTGCTAACTTTCTTGTTGTCAAGAGTTTATGCAGGGCGGCCAACATTTGCTTTTGGGCATTTCAAGAGTTCTGTTAACAATTTTCAAGGCAGAGTTGTTCTTTCATATTCAATGGCGAAGCTAAAAAGCAACAAACGGAAAAGCCCAGCTTCCTGAGAATTTGCTTGCCTTCTGAATAGCCGAGTTTAGAATTTGATAATTCGATATTAATAATAAAGGATTATTTTGATGAGAGTATTTACCAAATTCCCGCTTTTTTGCTTATTCTTAATGTTGTCGATTTTTTGTACTTATGCTGCCGGTGCCGGTGTTCAACCCCATGGCGGCATGATGCGTTACCCGGATGTCAGTTCGACTCATATCGTATTTGTCTATGCGGACGATATCTGGGTGGTTCCGCGATCAGGCGGAACAGCCTCGCCGCTGGCAAGTCCTCCCGGCGGTGAAGCGTTCCCACGATTCAGTCCGGATGGACGTACTATTGCATTCAACGGCAACTATGACGGTAACTTAGATATCTACACGGTAGCTATAGATGGAGGGATCCCGCAACGGGTGACTTATCATTCCAGCGGTGAACGCCTATGCGACTGGTCTTTCGACAACCAACTCCTGTTCGCAATGAACGGACTGGGAGGACTGGGAAGGCAGGCCCAATTGTTCACCGTGCAGCAGGCAGGCGGTCTGCCAAAAAGGTTGCCGGTGCCTTATGGTGGTTACGGGGTCATCTCAGGAGACGGCCAGTGGCTCGCTTATACCCCACGCAATCGCGATTTCAGGACATGGAAACGTTACCGTGGCGGTTGGGCCTCGAACATCTGGCTTTTCCACCTGGATAATCATACTTCGAAAAAGATCACTGATTGGGAAGGCACCGATACCATTCCCATGTGGCAAGGCAAAAAAATCTATTACCTTTCTGATGCCGGACCGAATCATCGTCTTAATATTTGGTGCTATAATTTAGAGACGAACGAAAGAAAACAGGTTACAAGTTTCAAAGATTACGATGTAAAATGGCCTTCCAACGGCCCCGGCCCGAACGGCGAGGGCGAGATCATCTTCGAATACGATGCCAAACTTTACCTGCTGAACCTCACTGGCGAGCAGGCGATCCCCGTTAATATCTCGATTCCCGGCGCACGCCCGAAGCTGCGCCCGATTCGCAAGGACGTTAGTGAGCAACTTTCGGACTGGTATCTCTCTCCTAATGCCAAACGTGTGCTGGTCCAAAGCCGCGGCGATATTTGGTCTCTGCCCGCCAAGAACGGCACTCCTCGAAATCTTACACGTACGAGCGGTATTGCCGAACGAGAGTCTTCGTGGAGTCCGGATGGAAAATGGATTACATATTTTTCGGACGAATCCGGCGAAAACGAACTCGTTATCCAGCCTGCCGACGGTAAAGGCAAACCGGAAACTGTAACGTCCATGGGACCTGGCTATCGTTACCAGCCTATATGGTCACCTGACTCAAAGTGGTTGGTATTCACCGACCACGAAAGCAAGTTTTACGTCTTCAATGTCGAGCAGCATCAGGTTCGCTATTTCGACCGTGTCAACATAACAGGATGGAACTGGGGCGTTTCCATGCAGTTCAGTTGGTCGTCCGATTCCCAGTGGCTGGCCTACAACAGACCCAACCTGGACAACATGAACGTTATCATGCTTTACAATGTCCAGAAGGACGAGTCCCACAAGGTCACCAGCGGCATGTTCATGGATTATCTTCCGACGTTTGATCGCAAGGGAGACTTCTTATACTTCTTCAGTGAGTGCGAAATCTCGCGCGCCAAGTACGCTGATGCCGGATTGACCTTCATTTATGACGATACCTCTGTACTGCACGCAATACCTCTGCGACCGGAGGTTGCCAATCCTCTAAAGGCAAAGAGCGACGAAGAAGAGCCAAAGAAGGACGCCAAAGAGGAGGGTAAAGACGACAAGGACAAAGACAAGAAAGGCGAGAAGGAGGAAGGCGAAAACGGCAAGAGCGACGAGGAAACTTGTGATAAAGATCCTAACGACGCAGACGCCAAAAAATGTGAACAGAAAGACAAGGATGGAGATGAGAAGAAAGCTGAAGACAAAAAGGACAAAGAAAAGCCCAAGCCCGTTGAAATCGACCTGGAAAATATGGAAGCCCGGGCCTTTCGCCTGCCCGTCAAGCGCGGCAGATTCGGCTACCTCGCCGTCAACGACGAGAACCATATAATTTACCTGAGACGTGGAGAAGAGACTGAGCTTCAATCCTTCGATCCCAATAGTGAAAAACACGAGGAGAAGACAATTCTCAAGAAAGTAGATTTTGTACAAATGACGCCGGACGGCAAGAAACTGCTCGTTCGCAGTGAGGGTAAGACCGGCATAATCGACGCCAAACCCGACCAAAAACTGGAAAATCTTGTCGTGAGCAAACCGATGGACGTAATGATTCAGCCGCGAGACGAGTGGCGGCAAATCTTCGTTGATGCATGGCGTTTTATGCGCGACTATTTCTACGATCCGCACATGCACCGGGTGGACTGGCCCGCCGTGCGTAAACAATACGAGGCTATGCTTGATGACTGTGTATCCCGCCGCGATGTCGGCTATGTCATTGCAGAAATGATAAGCGAAGTCAACGCCGGCCATACCTATTACGGCGGCGGTGATTTAGACTCCGGTCCCTCGATGTCAGTCGGCTATCTCGGAGTGGACTTTGAGCTCGACCAGGGATACTATCGCATTAACAAAATATACGATGGCGGTATTTGGGATACCGATGCTCGTTCCGTTCTGGCCGATTTGGACCCAAATGAACAGGAGCAGTGTAAATACCTTTTCAAAGTTAACGATATCCCTGTCGATACATCCAGGGCGCCCTGGGCGGCTTTCGAAGGTCTGGCCGGCCAAACCGTAACACTGACCGTAGGTGCCGCACCCAATCCCGAGCAGGCTATAAATGTCGTGGTGAAGCTGTCGGGATCAGAATACGATCTGCGTTATCGTCACTGGGTTGAGAGTAATCGTAAGTATGTCGAAGAAAAATCCGGGGGGCGAGTGGGGTATATATATGTGCCGGACACCGGGGGCCGCGGACAAAGCGAACTCTTCCGGCAATTTTACGGCCAGATGAACAAAGATGCTCTTATCATCGATGAGCGTTGGAATGGGGGTGGGAATATTGCGGACCGTTTTGTCGAGCTTCTGAACCGTCCCATTTACCTTCATTTATTTGAGCGTTACGAAAACGACTGGCGCATACCGACCCTTAGTCACCAGGGTCCTAAATGTATGTTAATCAATGGTGAGGCCGGCTCCGGCGGGGACATCTTTCCATATCTCTTCCGCAAAGCCGGCCTTGGAAAACTTATCGGCATGCGAACCTGGGGCGGCGTTATCGGCATTTCCAGGAATCCATCGCTGATTGACGGCGCGAGATTAACCGTTCCGTTCATCACCTTCTACGAAACCGACGGCACGCTCACAATGGAAGGCCACGGTGTGGACCCGGATATAGAGGTTATCGACGACCCGTCGCTAATGGTCGACGGGGGCGATCCGCAGCTCGATGCCGCCATAAAACACATGCTTGATGAGATCGAGAAAAATCCCTACGTACCGGCCAAACGGCCGCCGTACCCGGACCGCAGCGGAATGGGTATTCTCGAGGAGCAAAAATAGAAAAATCCAATTAAAGCATAATTTTCGGATACGGCAGCCGCTCTATTTGTAATAGCGCCCGACGTATTCTACGATAGTTTTTTAAAGTTCGAGTGGCTCAATCAATCCCAGCCTGCGATAAATGACTTTGCCGGCCAATATAGCCTCGACGGCATTAATCGCATCGTTGGATTTAACCTGCTGTTTAGCTTTTTCCGAATCGTCGAATCGCCCAGCATATCGCAGCTTCCGCTGGTTATCAAAGATGAACAAGTGCGGCGTCGCAACCGCCCCATACGCCATGGTGACCGCCTGTGTCTTTCCGTCATAAAGGTAAGGAAAGTTGTAGCCTTTATCCTTTACACGAATTTTCATTTCTTCAAATGTATCGCCCATATCCGAATAGCCAAGTTCACCGAGACGCACCGCTTCCGGGTCATTCGGCGAAATGGCGACCACGGCAACACCTTTGTTTTTGTAATCGGAGGTCAGCTTTTTAATTCTGTCCTCGTACGCCTGTGCGGTGGGACAGTGGTTACAGGTAAAAACGACCACGAGAATCTTCGCATCGGCAAAATCCGCCAGCCGGTAATTTCGCCCATCAACGCCGGAAAGATTAAAATCAGGAGCCGGCTGGCCGATTTCCAGAGTTTCGACTTTCTGCTGCGCCGCCCGACTCAACTCCGGAGCGAGAATTAACAGGACGATTGCCGCTAAAATACCCAGACTATGTTTACCCATAATCGAGCCTCCTTCTTTTCTAATGCTACATGATTTACTTATTTTCCGGCCGCTTCCGCCAACCGGTTGCTTCGATCCTCTTGAACTCTTTCTCGATATCTGTGCCCTCATAAAACGAAAGCCACCCCCGCAGCCGGTATGTCTGGCCCGGCTCCAAATCGGGGAACTTCGGGTCCGAATGAAAGCAGGGACAATTCTCATTGCCCCACGGATTGTGGCAGTTTTCCCAGGCGGTGATAATCCATCGTTTGCCATCGCCGGACCGGCAGGCCGCGTATGGATTAGCGAAGACCTTATTGTCATTGGTTTGCTGCTCGAAACCGGCCGCCATCTTCGTCATTACACAGTTTTGTATCCGCAAATCCGTCAAACGCTGCTCGGTGCCGTTCCTGAGCCGCATCTCCATTCGCACAGCTTCTTTTGTCGATTTGACTTTCACGCCGAATGTGATACCGTTGGGAAGCTCCCGTTCAAAATCCAACGTCCCATCGGAGCGGCGTTTCCACTCCAGTTTTGGCAAGATGATGCTCTTGCTGCTCCAGATTGTGTCGATGTGTGTATGAGCCAGATATGTCAGGCCTAAATTCGACCAGATGGCTTCGGGTAAATCGAGCACGACATAGCTGTCGCGGTCCCATGGCGTGAAAACACTGCATTTTGTTTCCCGCTGCGGATCTATCGCTCCTTCCAGAAAACCTATCCGAGGATGCCGCCCTCCCGGGTACGGCAGCACAATCAGAGGTGAGTCATCATTCGGTTCAGTCCGATTGTCCGTCCGAATGTTAAACTTCTCCATCGCGGCAACGATTTCGCTGTCTTTTAAACCCGTCACAGCGGTTATCTCGGCGTTGGTAAAATGGTGATACCAGACCATATTTTTTAGCCAGTATTTCAGTTCATCATCATTAGCCGGTCTGCGAAAGTTGTCCGCATAAGCTATCCGGCTCGTTCCGGACAAACCCGACTGTGTAGCACCGAATGCGAAGAGTCCGAAAGCAGTTAATATTAGAACTGCCACCTTCAATGTCGAAGTGTAGAACCCTAAACGATTGCTATAGCTTTGTGTTTTAATCATAAACTTCTTTCTGATAGCCTGCTACTCTTCGATACTTATCTCTGCACTATTTCAATTGGAATCGCCGGAAAGACACCCATCGAATTACGGCGTTTCTGGCCTGTGGGTTTGCCGTCTTTCCGCTTAACCACAGACTCCCTGAAAGCCTCGACAATCAGATTATCGGCAATGTGCACGGCATCCTTGCCGGCTTTCAGTTGGAACGAAAGACCATTGGGCACAACAGTCACATCGTGCATGGTCAATCCTTCAGGCGGTTCATTGAGTTGCAGTTGCACGCCTTTAAAGTTCGCGCGTCCGGTGGTCTTGATTCGAACCTGTGCCGAACCACCCGCGGGAACTCGGACCGGACTATTGCCGGCCAGCTCAACCGGAGGCACTCCCCATCTGGTTTTCTGGATTAAGACAAGGAACTCTTGTGCCGGAACCAAGTGTCGGTACAGGAACGCCTGCATAACATCATCCGCGGCAACTGCAAGCCGTTTGATGGTATGCCCGCCGATATTGGCTCGGCCTTCCAATTGAATAGCAACCGGTTCAGCGGCCGCCTTAGGAGGCACCGTCAAAGTGACACGTACACGATTGCGTCCGGCGGGTATTCGTCCACCGCAAAGTTCGAAGCTTACCGGTGCATCTTTCAATAAAACATCAATCTCTCCGTCAAATCCATCTTTTCTCAACGCGTGCACCCAGATTGCAGCGGTGCCGCCCGCACGCAAACCGATACTCGAAGGTGTCACACGCAATGCGAAATCACCCTGCGCCGGAGCAATGCGCAGCCGATAGCCATACGCCCCGCCGCCATGATGCTGCGTATCGGTAAGCTGAACGTAGTAATTGCCGTCATTCGGCAACTCGGCCAGCAGATATGAATCGGCGTGGTGCGTGACCAATCCCATCACATCCTTGTGCAGGTGACTGTCCTTAAGCACGTGGTCGTCGTTCCATTCCAGCACGTTGCCGGATGAATCGGTCAACCGCAGGAGCGAGTCCAGCGGAGAATTCAACCGCCGGCCATAGACCTCAGCAACGATTTTATCGCCGGCGCGACCATCAAAGCGGAACATGTCAACATCTCCGCTCTCGGCGATTCGCCCGTTGATGATTTTCGGAAGCTCGATTAACTGCGCATCCTCCTGGGTGTTGTTGGATTCGGTTTCAATGCATTCAGGCAGTGTATCGACGGCGTATGTAACGGAATTGGAAAAGCATTTTTCATCATAGTAAGCCGTCCTTCTAATATTGCTGCCGCCGGGCCGGGTGTCCAAGGGCAGTTCGGTCCCGGCGAGGTTCCAGCCTGTGATGGAGGCGACGGTCTCGACACCCGCCCAGCCGCCCAGCGGGAACATCTGTGTGATGAAAGGCTGCTCGCTCACGGCGATACGATAAACAAAATCCTCCCGTCCGCGGTAGATCGAATCACGAATCTCCAGCTCGTATTCGCCATTTTCAGGAATCTTGTAGAAGAGGACCGGGTCCGGATTGAAACGGTAATCATCCGCGAAGGCCATTTCCTTGCCACTCGAATCGTAGAGGGCCAGCACAGCCTGAAACCAGCCGGGAACAGCATCGGCCAGATACGGAATCAGGCTCCGGGCCTGAACCTCTATTACGAGTTGCTGCCCCTTGTTCGCACGAAACCGGAAACGGTCGACATCACCCGGCATGATTTGCCCGTTCAACTGCACCGGCAGTTCGAGCGCCTTTTCCTTAGGCAGATTGCGAACCCTCGCCATGTTCGGCGGGACCTGATAGGCCTGCCGGTTATTGGGCTCAAGTTCGCGTATTTCCGGCAGCAGCCCCACCTGGAAGACCATCGGATTGGTCAGACCGGTCTTGGTTGTGAGCCTCAGTTCACGGCTGCCGGGCTGTGCATCGGGATCGATAGTAATTTCGATCAGCACCATTTCGGCAAGCTGCCGATTCATCTGCAATTTGTTCCTGGGGAAAAAAAGAACGCTCGAAATATGGGCCAATTCTCGAAGGCTTTTATTCTCCAGGTCGTACAATAACGGATAGTCCGGCATTTTCACTTCTTCGGCTTTAGCGTCTTTTTCCTTTTGAGATAGTGTGGCAGCCTCATCCAGATTTCTGTTATCTGGATGGGGATGGTTAGGCAGTTCAGACAGACGCATATCCCGCACTTCTTTTAGGCGCTTCTGGATTAACTGCCGTTGTTCCTTCTGGATGTTTCTAAGAGGTCTGATATATTTAATCACCGAGCCATGAATGCCTTTGCCGGAAATGTACACATCGGTCACCCCGTTAAGATACTGGCCGCCGGCCGTGATCTGAATGACGGTGCCCTGCTGCCCACCGCCCGGGTAAAGGTAGCCGATATGCGGTTCTCTCGTATTCGACTGCCCCCAAGCAGCCGTAACGCACAGGGTCAACACCATAAACATCAGTTTCTGTGTAAATACCATTACTCATTTCCCAGGATTTACATTAATTCTTTAAGGCGGCCGGCACCTTTGTCGGATTTGGGCATGACTTTCACGTCCAGGCCCCGCGGGTTTGGCATCGGGCCATCGGGATCGATGCCGAGCAGCGTGTAGATACTGCCGTTCAGGTCTGCCGGGTATACGGGGCGGTCGGCGACTTCGGTGCCGTTTTCGTTCGAGGCCCCGACTATTTGGCCGCCTTTGAAGCCGCCGCCGGCGACTACCGCCGAGAAGCATTTGCCGTAATGCGACCGGCCGCCGTTCCAGGGCGAGTCCCACTGGATTTTCGGGCCTCGTCCGAATTCGCCGCTCCACCATATAATCGTGCTGTCAAGCAGGCCGCGGTCGGTCAGGTCCTGCAAAAGTGTTGCCATACCGCCGTCCATTTCCGGCAGCATGCGGCGCATGGCTTCAAAGTGCTGTTTATGTGTGTCCCATCCCTTGTAGTTAATGGTAACGTAGGGCACGCCGTGTTCGACAAGCCGGCGCGCTATCAGGCAGGACTGGCCGAATGTGTTTCGGCCGTAGCGGTCCCGGATTTCGTCTTTTTCTTCCGACATATCGAACAGCTTTCTGGCGTCGCCGAACATCATGCCGTACGCGTTTTCCTCACATTGATCGAACTTTTCGAATTGCGGATTGTCCGACATGGCCTTGCCGAGAGAATCGAGATTATGGAGCAACTGCCGCCGGCTGCGCTGACGCTCGTCGGAAATGCCTTTCGCGACTATTCCTTCCACGGCGAAGGGAGTTCGGTTAGGGTCGCCGCCAGTGGCGAAAGGTTTATATCGCGGCCCAAGAAAACCCGCTTCGGAGAAACGCCCCTGAGGCTGGGTCAGAACAATATAGGGCGGGACCAGCCCCTTATACCCGTGATCATAGCCCTTGAACAGCGAGACTACAGCGCCGACGCTGGGATAAACCAGTCTGCCCGGCTCGCGTCCGGTCTGCACTATATACGAAGCGGTCTCGTGACTGTTGTTACCATGCGTCATACTGCGGATGATGGAATACTTGTCGGCCTGCTGTGCCAGCAGCGGGAGCAATTCGCCGATTCGGATGCCGGCGACGTTTGTGGGAATCGGCTTTTTAAAAGGCCCGCAATAATCGTTGCCCGCCTCCGGTTTGGGATCGAAGGTATCCAGATGACTTGGGCCGCCCCACATCCATATCTGAATGACCGATTTGGCTGTAGGGTTCAACGGTGCTGACCACACCGGGCGGGTGAAAGAGCCGGTCAGTGCAAGTCCCGCCGCTCCGAAAACGCCTCGTTTAAGCGCTTCTCGCCGAGTAATGAAGTCTGTTATGTGCTTTTCCATTTGACCGTTTCCTCACTATTTGTCGGATGGCCGCAACGGCGACTTCCGGTCGACCTTAATGTCTATATAGAAATTCCTTGGAATTGATCAAGGCCCAGGCCAGATCGTTCGCAGCCTGCCTGAGATTTATACCCTTGGTTTGAAAATATTGTTGTGCGGCCGCCAGTTCGGCCTGCGTCGGATAACGTGACATAATGTTCAGATAGATCATATTAGCCAGCATTTGACGGTTGCCTTTGGCGGCCTTAACCAATCCGTTCAACCGCGCGCTGCGTTCGATCTTGTCCTGTACATGACTCGAATTCAGCAGGTGCAGCCGCTGCGCATCCGTCGGCTGATTGTTGCGTTCGGATTCCAGGCCGGTATCGCGAGACGGCCGACCGAACATTTCGAGGAACTGACTGGTTATACTGCCGTCCGCCAGCTCGATGGACCGATTCTCTCCCGGAATGAAAGTGAACGGTTCCGGAATCGGACTCGAATAACTTTCCTGTGTCCCGGAAATCCAGCACAAAGCATCGATCAGCACTTCCGCTTCGAGCCGACGAACCGGATAACAAGCAAACAGAGCCTCAGCTTCGGGATTGTCGTCGCGTGGAATCGAAGACTGCTGGTAGGTGCTGGAATTGAGAATCAGGCGATAAATATGTTTCAGATCGTAATCATTTTTAACGAGTTGATTTTCCAGGTAGGCCAGCAGTTCCGGGTGGACAGCCAAGTTGTCGGGGCGAATGTCGTCGGGTTCGTGAATTATTCCGCGGCCAAGCAGCCATGCCCACACACGATTTACAATATTGCGCGCGAACCACGGATTTTCCGAAGCGACCAGCCAGTCGGCGAAGACCATACGCGGGTCCTGGTCAGGCGGAATCCGAACTGCCATGCCATCGGGAAAAACAGCCTCAAGAGGCTCGGTCTGCGCCGGGTCCAGGTAAACGATTTCTTCCTTCCACTCGGCCGTCAGTTTGTATTTCACGCGGGAGAAGAAAGCCTCCATGCCGGAGCGACGAGCTTCGGGCCAATTTTCCAGACGTACCCCCATGAACGTCAGTGCCACCGCCCCGGCAATAGCGGATGGCTCCTGGCCCTGAATCGCACGATAGAAATTCACCTGGGGCACGCGAAAATTGCTACCGCTCGAAGTGAGCATCTCACGGGCAAATTTATCGTAAGGCATATTGCAGGCAATCGCATCGCGAATCCAGCGATGATACGCCTGCACCGCATTGGGCCAGAGATTGATGGGAAACTCCGCTTTGACCCGCAGAAGGTCACACCACTTCAGCGACCAGTAGTCGACAAATTCATCCCGTCTCAAGAGTTCGTGAATCAGCGCCGCACGCTTGCGAGGACCGCGGTCCTGCAAAAACTTGCGAACCTCCTGCGGTTCGGGCAACGTGCCAATTACATCCAGATATACACGCCGGATAAAGACCGCATCGGAACAAAGGTTTGCCGGCTCGATTCTCTTGCTGCGAAATGTTTTCACTACCAGAGTGTCGATACGATTGTTCGCTACATATTCACTACTATTTTCAAATTGTCCAAAGCGCGCATCACTCGGACGGTTCTGAGCACAAAGAGGGACACAAATAGCAAGTATCTGGAGCAAGACAACTATGGGGCTTTTTACCCACAGTATGCGAGTTTTTTCCATTAAAAAAGACATCATAAGAGCCATTTGTAATACTGTGCGGCGTAAAGTGGACTTATCCGAAATTTTCCATACCAATTACGATTGAGTATTTCTATAAACTTCCAACAGGATCAGGCTAACAAATTCATGTCATAATGTCAACAGATTTTACCGTGAGCAACAAGCAATATCATGGCATCTGCCTTTCAGATTTGTTATTTTATGACAGATTTGGATTTAATCATATTTTTTGTGTTCTGAAGTGAAAGGTACTCTATGTACAAATACGTGTCCCTGTTTATCCTTTGCTCTTTAATCGTTGCTAATCCCGCATCCACAAAAGCCGAAGACTGGCCGGCTTTCATGCGTGATAAACACAGAAGCGGCGTTACCGATGAGCGGCTGGAGCTTCCGCTAAACGAATCATGGGTTTACAAGGCATCACATCGGCCTCAGCCCGCATGGCCGGAACCGGCAAAGCAGGATTTCTGGCACCGGCAGTTCAACCTCAGGTCAACCGTAGCATATGACAGGGCGTTTCACGTCGTAGGAGTGGGCGATACCATATACTTTGCTTCATCGGCGGATGATAAAGTCTATGCGCTGGACTCGATGACCGGACATGAGCGTTGGACGTTCTTCACGGAAGGCCCTGTCAGGCTGGCCCCCTGTATCTCGGACGGCAAAGTCTATACGGCCTCGGACGACGGATATGTCTACTGCCTTTCGGCTGATGATGGCTCGCTCGTATGGAAACGTAAGGGAACAGACGAAGATCGTATGATTCCGGGTAACGGTCGCATGATATCGATGTGTCCGATACGATCCGGCCTGCTGATCGATAACGGGATTCTGTATTTTGCCGCCGGCTTGTTCCCGAACCAGGGTACATTCCTGTCGGCACTGAGTGCTGAAGATGGCTCAGTAAAATGGAAGCAAAAAGCAGCCATATCCCCACAGGGTTACATGCTTGCTTCTGATGAGCGGCTTTATGTCCCAACCGGGCGAACCAATCCGGCTATTTTCGCACGGACCGACGGCGCATCATTGGGAGAGCTGCCCAGCGAAGGCGGAACCTTCGCGCTTCTGACCGAGAACGTCCTTGTCACCGGTCCGGGCCTGCGGGCAAAAGAGCTTGACGCCAGTGACGTAGAAACAAGGGACAAGATTGCAACCTTCGGCGGCCTGAGAATGCTTGTCAGCGGGCCGGCCGCATATATGCAGTCGGAGAAGCAACTGTCGGCCTTCGACCGCGGGGCATATCTGGAGCTTTCAAGAGAACGAAATAGCCTGATTCGCCGGCGTGATGCGATCAACGAACGGCTCAAAAAGACAGACAAAAACACGCCGGTAGCAAAACAATTAAGAGAGGAGATAGACGCTCTCACGACGCAGGTCGGTGAACTATCGAGCAAAATGAAAGATTGCTATCGCTGGACGGTCCGATGCGAATACCCGTATGCGATGATTATGGCTGGCGATACTCTTTTCGTCGGTGGAGAGGACAAAATCGCCGCGATCGATGCCTCGACGGGAAAGGTTGTCTGGGACGCTCCCGTCGACGGCAAAGCATACGGCCTGAGCGTCGTCAACGGCGGACTATACGTCAGTACGGACAAGGGCCGGATACACTGTTTCAGAAGCGGCATAAAAGAAAATGCGAAGGTTATCGAGGCTAAGACGGACACCAATCCTTACCCGCGTGACACTCTGACAAAAAGATATGCCGAAGCCGCAAAGTTGATTCTCGAACGGACGGGCATCACGAAAGGATATTGCCTCGTGCTGGGCTGCGGCCGGGGACAGTTGGCGTATGAGCTGGCTCGCAGGAGCGATTTGAAGATTATCTGCGTCGACGAAGACCCGCGTAATGTAGCCGCCGCACGCGATGCCATTGATAAAGCCGGACTCTACGGCAGAGTAGTCGTTCATCACAAGAATTCGACAAAACTGCCTTATACAAAGTACTTCGCGAATCTCGTCGTTTCAGATGAAACACTTCGCACGGGTGGCAGGCTCCCCGACTCGGCAGACGATGTCTTCAGGATGCTAAGACCATACGGCGGAACTGTTGCTTTGTTCGGGCTCAGCAATAATCTCAGGCAGCAGGACCTGAAGAAATGGGGGCAACCGTCTCTGGTCGATTGGAAATTGCATAAGACGCGTGACATGGCCCTGGCGTGGACCATTCGCCCGGCACTGGACGGCGCGGGCGAATGGACGCACACTTATGCGGAGCCGGGCAATACTGCCTGCAGCGGCGATAAAATCGTCAAGGGCAAGATGGCAGTCCAGTGGTTCGGTCGGCCCGGACCGCGGCGGATGATCGACCGTCACCACCGCAACGTGCCGCCCTTGTACAAGGACGGGCGCCTTTTCGCCCCGGGCGATTGTATCGTCTACGCCATTGATGCTTATAATGGGACAATCGAGTGGCAGGTCGAAGTTCCCAATTCCCGCCGGCTCGGCGTGTTCCTGGATTCAGGCAGCATGGCCGTGGATGAAAAGTACCTTTATGTAGTCGCTCAAGACAAGTGCTATGGCTTCGATGTCAACACCGGCCGCCGCCGGACGACTTATGAAATGCCTCAACTAATCGAGTCCGGGACACGCGAATGGGGCTACATCGCCTATTCCGGCAACCTGCTTTTCGGCAGCGGCCGAAAGAAAGACGCTTCCTACACCGAGACCAGCTACGAGGCCGATGATTCGCTCTGGTACAGGAACATGAAGCTGGTAACCAGCGACTACTTGTTCGCCGTGGACAAGCGGGACGGCCGGTTGCTTTGGAAATACCACGCCGGGCTTATCGTCAATACAACAATTACCATCGGGGACGGCCGGATATACTTCCTCGAAACTGATAGCCCGAAGGCTATGGCCGACACACTTGGGCGTATGCCCGCCAAAACGTTGTTTGACGGGGGCAGCCAATATATGGTCGCTCTCGACATACAAACCGGCCGGGTTATGTTCAAGACAAAAATCGATATCACCAATTTCGAAGAGCCCGTATATCTTAATTACGCCAAAGGGATACTTCTGCTGAGCGGCTCCAGGCTTTTCGCAGATCGTGTCTATTATCATTACTGCGCGTATGATGCCCGCTCATGTGAGGTCCGCTGGCAAGCGGATCACAGCACCGACCTGGCGACCGACGGCGCGCACGGCGAATATAACCGTCACCCGACAATCATCGCCGAGACGGTGTATGCCTGGCCGTACGCATATAATTTGAAAACCGGCGAGAGAATCGAGGGCTGGAAGTTTGACCGTCGCGGGCACGGCTGCGGCGGCGTTTCCGCTTCGGCCCAGTGCCTATTCTGGCGAGGCTGGAACCCCTGGATGTACGACATTGGCCCGGACGGCGGCCCGCAGCGACTGACCACAGCGACACGGCCCGGATGCTGGATCAACATGATTCCCGCCGGCGGGCTCGTGCTGATCCCGGAAAACAGCTCGGGCTGCACGTGCGGCTTTGCCCTGCAGACGTCACTGGCCTTCGTTCCGCAATAGAGGTTTGAGCGAAAGAATGAATTCGAAACAACGGATTGCAGCAGCGATGAATCATCAGACGCCCGACCGGGTCCCGGTCATGTGTCAGCTTGCACTCGGGCACTATTTCCTGAACTGCACCGGCAAGCCCTCGGAAATATGGTTCGACAGCGAAGCCTTTGCTGGGGTGCTGGTCGAACGCCAGCAGAAGTACGGATTCGACGGCATTCTGGTGAACCTCCCCGGCAGGCCGCCCGACTGGACGAACGCTCTGGCCTCACGCGAGCATATCGGTGACCACGAACACCTTCGCTGGAAATCAGGATTGGAAACCATTTTCGGCGCCGACGACAACCCACAGACGTATCAACCGGGACACAAGCTGCTCGCCCGGGCCGATTACACATCCGTCGACGTTGGCGACCCTGCGACATTCAGACTGCCCGGCTATGTCTGGAACACATTGCACGCACCGGAATTATGGGGCATTGATCCGCAAGCCGATCTGTCCGATCCGGCTGTTTATCCGGGATGGTTCACAAACACGCTTACTACGGTCCAGCAGCTTGCACCAGAAGTCTCGATCCATGTAGAAGTATTTTCGCCTTTTACTCATCTGTTGGAGCTATTCGGCTACGAGCACGCCCTTCTCGCTCTGGTCGATGCCCCGGGAACATGTCACGAATTGCTCGGAGTCTTGACACAAAACGTGCTGGCTCGGGTCGAGCTTTACGCCGCATGTCAGCCCGATGCGATCCTTGTCAGTTCCGCCTTTGCCGGGGCGGGATTCATCAGCCGGCAAATGTACGAAGAATATGTTATTCCATACGAAGACCTTATCTTTCGAGCGATACGCGGATACGGCTTGAAATCGTGCGTTCATACCTGTGGAGCAATCGGCGACCGCCTGGATCTGATGAGCAGGACCGCCGTTGATGGAATCGACACGTTAGACCCCCCGCCGCTCGGAACCGTATATTTGGAAGATGCGAAGTCAAAGTATGGCGAGCGGTTCTTCTTCAAGGGCAACCTGGACGCCGTCAACGAGATGCTGAATGCGGATGATCAAACCTTTGAACGGGCTGTTAAGGAAAGAATCAAAATCGGCAAGCCCGGCAGCGGATACATACTCTCTTCGGCCTGTAGTGTTGCTCCCCACGTCAATCCCGAAAGACTTAAACGACTGGCAGAATTGGCAACACAATTCGGCAGATACTAATCATAGAAGAGTTACCCTAATTATCCGGCGTATTTTTCAGCCGAGCCCGATGGATTATTCCTGTTCGGATTGTATCGTCTGCGACTTTTATATGGAATATGCAGATATGCTCAATATATGAAATCACAAAGTTATACACCCATCGAAAACCTTAATTGAGTTGCAGTTAACTTTGGTCGATACCTAATTATGAGAAAACACATTTTGTGACTTTGTATTAGACGGTAAAGTATGGAAAGCAAAAAAGGTCTTACGCTGATCGAGTTGATGGTCGTAATCATTATCATCTGTATCCTGACGGCGGTGGCAATTCCGATAATGCAAGGCCGTATCGATTCGGCAAAGTGGTCCGAGGGAAGGACAGTTATGGGTATTATCGCCAGGTCATTGCGTAGCCATATCGCCGAAAAAGGTAAGAATTTCACGCCCGTTCCTACTTTAGCCCAGCTTGGTTTCGAACCGGGGGATTTGGATGGCACCTATTTCTCCGGCGGCGAATCCGGAACAAATGATTTTTCATGGGTTATTAATAGCAACGATCCAATAGATTTTTTGGTTACCACTACTGCCCCAGCAGGCGTCAACAGCCCTTCCCAGATTACATTAAACCACGCCGGCAATTTTACAGAAACGCAGTAAAATGTCACTGACGATACTAAAAGAGCGGTGTCTCTACAATGAAATCTGTTTCAAATGCATTACAAATGCTTACTTGGAAAAATCTTGACTCCGTTGTGTTATCTATGATAAGATAAATATAGCTCTCATCTATATGTTTTTCTTTCTGAATCACAGAAGATAGAACTGTAGGCAAGTAACAACAAAATATAAGTGAGGAAGGAGATAGAGGACACATATATCTATGCGAATCTCATTGCTGAACACAGTACTATCTTTCTGTTTAATTAGTATCGTAAATGCGAATTATGAGCCTTTAGTTGAACAGCGGTTCCCGCCACAGTTCCTGCTGGTAATCAACGAGTTCATGGCGTCAAATAACAATAGCAGCCAGGATCCAGAGGGACAATACGATGACTGGATCGAAATCTATAACACCGGCGTCGAAGCCGTTGACATCGGCGGCTTGTACCTGACAGACAACCTGTCAGATCCCGTCAAGTGGCAGATTCCCGTTAACGACCCGGCCCTGACAACCATCGAACCGGGCGGCCACCTGTTGATATGGGCCGACGGCGATAATTCCGACCCCGGGCTGCACGCCAATTTCAAGCTCGATGCAAACGGGGAAGAAATCGGGCTGTTCAACAGCGACGGTATTTCTATGATTGACAGCGTTGTCTTTGGCGAGCAGACCGGCGACATTTCCTACGGCCGCTATCCCGACGGCACCGACAACTGGCGTTTCTTCGGCTCACCAAGCCCGGCGGTAGAAAATATCGGCGTCTACGAGGGATTCGTCGCCGAACTACAATTCAGCCGGGAAGGTGGTCTTTACATTGAACCTCTTTCTATCACGCTGGCAACTGAAACCGAAGACACCATCATTTATTATACACTCGACGGCTCCGAACCATACGCGCTCGGCTCCCGGTCCCGCGAGGGAACGGTCTATATGGGCCCAATCTCAGTTAACCGAACCACGTATCTAAGAGCGGTCGCAATCAAAACAGGCTGGAA
>CAYTNN010000007.1:0-17572 GCA_964439135.1 uncultured Pirellulales bacterium | reverse complement strand
GGTTTTCCCGCTGATTCCGACTGGATTCTGCAGGGCCCTTACTCGGACAAGTCGCTGATGAGGAACTTCCTATCGTACAAGTGGGCTAACGATCTCGGTCAATACGCTGTTCGTACAAGATTTATCGAGGTGTTTCTTAACACCGACGGCAGGGGAATTTCGATGAGTGATTATGTAGGCGTTTACGTCTTCATGGAGAAAATCAAACGTGGTACCGACCGCGTAGACGTCGCAGCACTTGAGCCATCCGACAACACCGAGCCGCAAATCAGCGGAGGATACATCTTCAAGAAAGACAAATCCAGTCCCGGTGAGACGGTATTCAGGACCAGCAGGGGTTTGGAAGTGCGCGTAGTTGAGCCTAAGATGGTAGATATAACGCCAGAACAGGTGGATTGGCTCCAACATTATCTTAACGAGTTCGAATCGGTTCTATACGGATCGAATTTTATGGATCCGGTGAACGGGTACGCCAAATATATTGACGTCGGATCCTTCATTGATGTCCACATCCTCGTCGAGCTTACGAAAAACATCGACGGTTTTCGCCTCAGCACGTATATGTCCAAGGACCGCAGCGGCAAGATCAACATGGGTCCCGTCTGGGATTACAACCTGTCACTCGGTAACGCCGATTATCTTCAGGGATGGATTCCAACCGGCTGGTACTATCCCCAGCTCGGCGACGGTGATTATCCATGGTGGCGCCGCTTGTTCGAGGACCCGGTGTTTCGCCTACGTTACGCGGACCGATGGTTCGAGCTGCGTGAGAATCTCTTAGCTACCGGCCGACTACTTCAAGACATTGATAGTACTGCGGCGCTGCTGAGTGAGGCACAGGTCCGGAACTTCGACCGCTGGCACATTCTGGGCAGCTATGTCTGGCCTAACTGGTTTATCGCCGAGACGTATGACGAAGAAATAAACTGGATGAGCGGCTGGCTCAAACAGCGTCTCGACTGGATGGACAGCCAAATCGCCTATGAATTTACCACTGCTCCGCCAGGTTTCAGTCCGCAGGACGGACAGTTTGATCAACCATTCGAACTGGCTATGACGGCTCCGTACGGCCAGATATATTATACCGTGGACGGCACGGATCCGGCCGAACTGATGCCGTCAGAAGGAATCAAAGGAATGCTCGTTCCGGAGAACGCCGAAAAACGTGTATATGTTCCCGTCCGGCAGATCGCTTACAACTGGAACCAACCATCAGGCTTCAGCGACAGAAACTGGTACAAACACTCCCACAGTCCGGGCGGCATCGGATATGACAGAGAATCAGGCTACGAGCAATTAATCGGCTTCGACCTGGATTCTCAGATGTATGCCAGGAATGCCTCGTGCTTTATTCGTATTCCATTCAGTATAAATGAAAGTCCGAATGAATTCGACATTCTGACTTTGAACATTCGCTACGACGACGGCTTTGTCGCCTACCTCAACGGTACCGAGGTGGCCAGACGTAACGTTGGCCGTACCTTCACCTGGAATTCAACCGCCAATGCCGAGCACCCCGATTCCGAAGCCGTCCAGTTCGAGAGCATTGACATTTCCGCTTCACTTAATCAGCTCAAGCCGGGCGGCAATATTCTGGCCATTCAGGGTTTGAATATTTCCAGCACAGACACAGACTTCCTTATCTCTGTCGAAATGCACGCGAGTTTGGAAGGTTCCGATGATGTAGACTTACCTGGTGTCATTCAATATACGACACCGATTACATTAACCAAGAGCACACACATAAAAGCGCGAATATTAAACGGCGGCATTTGGAGCGCGATAAACGAAGCAGTCTTCGCTGTCGGCAGAATCGCACAGAATCTGCGAATCACCGAGGTAATGTATAATCCGCGAACCTCCAGCGAAGAGTTCATCGAACTGAAGAACATCGGAGCAGAATCAATCAATCTGAATCTGGTAAGCTTTACGGATGGCATCGATTTCACCTTCCCGGGCATTGATCTTGCACCCGGCGAATATATAGTAGTTGTCCAGGACCGCAATGCCTTCGAAGCACGATACGGCTCAAACGTAAATATTGCCGGTCAATATTCCGGCAGGCTGAACGATGCCGGCGAACGTATCACGTTGACCGATGCAATCGGCCGGACGATTCTGGACTTTAGCTTTGAAGACGGCTGGTACTCTATTACCGATGGCGAAGGTTTTTCGCTGACTATCATCGACCCAACCCATTTTGACCTTAGCAGTTGGAACGTCGAAGACGCCTGGCGCGCAAGCGCATATCTCGACGGCTCGCCGGGACAAGACGACAGCGGCATCCTCCCCAATCCGGGAGCTATCCTGATTAACGAGGTCCTGGCCCACGCACATGCTGAGGCTGCGGACTGGATCGAATTGTATAACACGACCGACACGGCAATCGATATCAGCGGCTGGTTCCTAAGCGACAGTAATGACGCCCTTTTCAAATACGAGATTGCTGCCGGGACAATCATTGAACCATTCGATTATTTTGTGTTCTATGAAGACCTGCACTTCGGCAATTCGAACGATGCCGGTTCTCATATTTCTTTCGCATTAAGCGAGAACGGCGAACAATTGTACCTCAGTTCCGCTCAATACGGCGTCTTGACGGGCTATCGTGCCGTTGAGGATTTTGGTGCTTCTGAAACCGGCATCTCGTTCGGCCGCTACTATAAGAGCAGCACAGATAATTACAACTTCGTAGCGACCGAGCAAATCACGCCCGGCTCCGCGAATGCGTATCCGAAGGTCGGGCCTATCGTAATCAGCGAAATAATGTATAATCCCGACTGGCCCGACGGCAGCCCCTATCCGAACGACCAATTCGAATACGTCGAGCTGAAGAATATCACCGCAGAGCCGGTGACGCTATACGACTATGATACAGGCGAGCCGTGGAAATTCAGCGACGGCATCGATTTTATCTTCCCAATCGATGTGCCGGTCACAATTCCTGCCGGCGGATATCTTCTCTTGGTAAAGAATCCGGCGGCGTTTTCCTGGCGCTACCCGAACGTACCCGTCGAAATCATTCTCGGCCCATATGACGGGAACCTCAGCAATTCCGGCGAAAGGCTGGAACTGAACATGCCAGGCGATATTGACGTGGCCGGCCAGCGCCATTACATCCGTATCGACCGCGTAAATTTCAGCGACGGCTCTCATCCGGAAGACTGCCCGGGCGGGATAGACCTTTGGCCAACTGATGCGGATGGCCAGGGCGCATCACTGACCCGCAAAATCGCAAGCGATTACGGAAACGACCTGGATAACTGGATTGCAGCCCCACCATCCCCCAGTCTGTAAACCGGCTTGATTTTCAGGCAATTATCGTCAGAGTTTTTGTGACGTCCACATTTTACTCGCCGGGAGTAGGGACCGAGGCGGCCCAGTTGTCGGGATCGTTGCCGTATTCGTAAGAAACTCTCCGTGTGAGCGATAAGCCTAAACCGTCCGGCCAAATGGGCCATAGATCAATCCCGCCCGGGCAATTTTCCGGATGTGAGCCATCGCTATAATTGATCCTGTCAATTCGAATGTAGTGGCGCTGGCCGGCATTGTCAATGTCGCCGGGCATACTAAGCTCCAGGCTTTCGCCGGCGTTGCTTAACTTTCCGCCGTACGGGCCCAAAATGATCTCGGCGGGCACGCCCGGGTAGCGCCAGGAAAATGCCGCCGGTTTATCGACCACCAGGAGATAACCGCCGGCGGGAATTGTAACCGGTGTATCGGCAGGGAAGACAAACTCGATGCCGTCAGTGAATTTCCACGGCTCACCTGTCACATAGTCGTATAGCGTCACCGGCTCAGCGGTGATATTGTGCAGCTCGATGTACTCGTATTGGTCATTGGTGTACGAACCGTCGCGGGGCCAGACCGGATTGTACATAATCTCGCTGATTACGATGGGCCCAACCTTCGGATAGGCATTCGCGGAACCGGGCGTGATTTGCTCGGTCGCCACGAAGTTGTAATTATCTGTGCTGCTCTTATAGTGACGGCCGAACGATACGCCGGTCTGCGAAGCACCAAAATCCTCAACGGCACGATAGCCTGTCAACGTGCCGTTTTGTGCCGAGCTTAAATACAATTGATCGCCATTTTCGCTCAGGGCAAAGGGCTCAAAACATCCCGGATCACTGCGATTGCCGAAATGCTGTGTTTCATATAACACAAGGAACCGGTTAGGGCCGATTGTTGTTCCGTTGGCAATCTTATACTTGGTCAGATTGTCATTACTGTCACTGATAAACCAGCCGCCAATATCGATAGCCGTCCCGGTCGAGTTGTATAATTCGATCCAGTCTGATGCATCAGCGTGAGAATGGGCCAGGACTTCGTTGATTACCACATCGCCCGGATCGGGAAGGATGCCGCTGTCATTTTGTCCGGGCGAGCCGCCGGTGTATGCACTCGGACGCCAGGCGTCCTTCTCGTCCCAAATGTTCGGATCGGGATTTTTTGGATTTATTACAGTCAGAGAAAAATCCTCGCCATCGGTAATAGAGTGCCAGCCGTCTTCATAACGAAAGTCGAGAATTGTCCGGTCGATCGCATCGGCCAAAGTAATTCTCTCGCCGGCATTGTCCAGTCGGCCGGAGTATTGACCGGCTATATTTATCGCCGTGCCGTAACGTGCCCTAAAGGCATTGCGGTCCTGGGCGACTATGACGTGCTGGCCGGCTGCAAGCTCAAGGCTCGGGAAAGTGAAATCGATGCCGTTTGTGAAGCTAACCAGATTCAGGTTGATTGCCTCTGATCCGATGTTCTTTAGCTCGATGAACTCTCCGTACGGATCTTGCGGATTATACATGATCTCTGTTATGCGTAAATTTTCTGCCACGGGCCCAACCGCAAAGACCGCTTCGGTCAGCGCGCTCCATGTATTACCGTCTAAGATCCGAGCCTTAACATGGGCACTGTGAGGCAGCGTAATCGGCTCGTTATATTTATTCACACCGGGCAATGAACTGCTGTCAGAATCATCCCGGCCTGCGATAAGCTCGGCAGAGATAAGAAAATCGGAGTTTGCAGCGGAGATATTCAAACCGTGTATGGCTAACAAATTCCTTCCCGGCCTAAGATAATCGAGCGAGTTGGATATATCGATACTCTCGAATTCGATTGCTTCGGAGTCGGCATGACTGGCGTTTGCGCTGGAGTTCCATGTGAGTATTTCGTCAACATTACGCCGGGCTACCTCGGTGCCGTTGAGATAGGCGACAAAGCCGTCGTCATACCGAATGTTCAATATCATAGAGTCTAAATCCTCAACCTCGCCGCTAAACGTAAATGGGATGCGGATGTAACAGGTCGCGCTCCTGGAGTACATGTGTTCTTCGAGGTCAAGACTAATGAGAGATTCGTAGCCTGTTGTCCTTTCGTAGCCAACGCCGCCCGGGATCCCGGTGGAGTATAGCCATGTCGAGTCATCGAACGCTGTGCTGCTATTCCAGTCGGAGCTGACCGGACGAACCGGAATAAGCACCCGCTTAGAGGCGTTTTCAGCGACCAGAATCGTGCTCGCATTTGTATTTTGAGGCGGAATCTCCGTGCTAATCGGGTCAGAGCCATCAAGCGTATAATATACAACACGGAACCTGCCTTGGTCTGTCATGGCCAGAGTGTCACCTGGTAACAGGCTTCCACCGTGCTGCTCAAGGCCGTCCACAGTAAACTTCGGACCCGAAAATGTGTACATCCCTTCCCGTACACAAGCAGCAAAAAAAATCGCAAGGCGATTAGGGACCCATGTATTTAATACGTACATGTCCATATTGGAAATGACTCCCTGCATTTCAACACGAAGCTCGAGAAAACGCATCGTAATATTGGCTTCGGACATCGCACCGTTATTGAAGAAGTGTTTTTGCAAACGATCCGCAAAGACCTGCCTGAATTTGCTGCTAACCTTGAGCGCCCGGTACAGGTAGCCGTTAGCGTTATTCTGACTGTTGAGACTGTCGAAATAAACAGTGTTGAGTCGATCCGAGAACATCCCTCCTTCGGCATCCCAGATGAAAAATCTCCACCTTCCTTCTTCCGAGCGTTCGCTCGCCGCGGCCCAGTTATTTTGCGGCCAATCCCAATTTCCACTCCAGAGCTGAAGAATGAGATAGTCGGCAAATGCAGGAATATCGAGGCGTCTGCCCATTTCCTGATAATTCGTGTCGTCGGACAAATCGTGACCGCGAGCGTAATTAATCATATCGTTCCATGACACTGTATCGCCGTCACGGATTCCGCTCATAGTCATCACGTCCCATTCTTTGTCGCTATTGTACCATTGCCGGCAGAATTCATCCTTAATGTGTTCACATGGATTGAAATAGCCCTTGTACTCGCCATTGATAAAGAGATTCGCCATCGTTCCGCCGCTGTCAATATGCCCCATATCCTTGTGAAGTCGCCGAAGCAATTCATCCTTAATAAAGGGATTGACCCTGTCATTATGCCCTCCGCGGAGAACGATGCTCTTAAAACGTTCAACCTCGAAAGGAAACAGCGGATATTCAAGCATGTTCCTGCTGTAACTGTCACGGAAGTAAAGCCTGAAACTGAATTTTGAGTCACCCGACCACTTTCCGCCGCTCCGGTGATACCGCGGTCGCATATACTCACTTCCATGAACACGGATTCCACAATCAATCTGCAAGCCCGAGTTGTCGACCGGTTCAATCCATTCAAACGAGACAGGACGTTCGTATGCCATTCCCCTGTGCATCGGATTGTTGTAGCTATTCTGGCCGTCCGAAACCCACCGTCCGTCGCCGCCATAGGAGCCTCCAACAATAGCCATTACGCCGTCCGGCTCGTAAAACGTTTTACCTTCATCACCGACGAGAGAAATAATCGGCAATGACTTAACAGTTTCGCTTGCGTTCAATAAATATGTATTGGTTATAACGACTGACGGCTTCCAACCCTGCCTGATTGCTCTTGCCCTCAGACAGGTATTTCTGCTGATGTAAATCGGGCCGGTATAGACTTTGCCTTTCGGAAAGCGCCCGATAAATTCATACGGCTCTGCGCCGTCGAGCGTATAGTAAATAATCGCATCTTTGGTTTCGGTGGCGAGTGTTAAATAAAACGGAGTATCATAAAAACCTCGTTTGTGGCTGAACTCAGGGGCATCGACCTCGCCGATGTATGCACCATCATTCTCGGCTCCCGGCGTGGGGGTGGCGAAAAAACGTATCTGGCCATTGCTCTCGGGATCCCGCCCGTAGGAAATATCCGTGGTCTGTTCGGGAAAGTTAATGCTGTCGATAAGGGTAACGCTGTCTTTATCGAACAGGCCAATCTCCTCACCGCCAACACTGAGCTTGAAATTCGCGTGCAGGCCATAATCAGTGCTGTCCTCATCTGCCCATATCAACAAATAGCCGCCTGCGGGGATATTGGTCAAGGACGGATTATTTTCGGGAATCCGCCACATCAAGGGCTCATCCAGATTATCTGTCAGATACATCCCCCCTATATCAATCGAAGCGGTGCCGGAGTTGTATATCTCGATCCAATCATCGTAGTGTCCCTGCGGATCGCGGATTGTATCGTCGTTGGATGCCATGAACTCATTGATAATCAGAGGAATACCTGCCTGGTGCCAGTTCCCGACCAAAAGTGCAAGATCCGACATATTCACGCCATCGGCACCATCCAGGTCAGCATAGCTCGTTTCCGGATCGCTTCCAGACGGCTCCAGCCATTGCCCGGCGATGATTTGCACATCCAGAAAATCGATCCGACAATCGCCGTTTAGGTCGCCGGCAGGACAGCCGGCATGAACTGAACCGACCAGAGATATGCTCAGTATAAGGCAAAGCAACAACAATCTGATATATCCGGGCACCTTCTAATCCCTTCCTCAACAATGGCTTAGGCCATAAACTGCATCTTCACCTCTGCCACTTCGGGACCTCAGAAAGATGAAATCGCAGATATAAGTTTAGTTAATCAATCAAGCATACACCGCTTATTATAGCATATTATTAGCAGTTTAGGCAATAACTTTTGAGGGAGTATCCGAATGTCATGCACATTCTGCCGGAACCGGCTCAGTGCGAAATGGCGTACATAATAATGTTAATCCCCATTTGAATGGCTTTTTCATAATTTTGCCTGCCGAATTCAAAACCATTGCTGTCGCACCAGCCGCAGTGAATATCGGTCGAGCTTAGAAAAATCGCGAGGCGGTCGCCGATAAATATTCCCCTGGCGCCGTGATTCTGGCCGTGCATATACGGCAAACCAACCTGCCTTGGCTGTCTCATGCCCGGTAGAAACACACGATTCTGACGCTCCATATACGGCAGGCCCTTATCGCCAAGGTCATACACATTATGAAATATCTCGTGCTGCAACGGTATTGGCTGCACGGCTCTATTTCCAAAAACCTGCTCAAGCAGCTCATAAGAGCTTTGATAGAAAAAATCGCCGCCCGAGCCCACAACACAATCGTCCATCAGCAGAAATCCGCCACGGGTAATATATTCTCTCAAGTTGGCTTTCTGCCTGTCATCGAACTTGTAATGGTTTTCTCCCGTCATAAAAAGAAATGGATATTTCTTCAGTTTTTCCAGTTCGTCAAACGAGACCACTGCGTTGAGCTGGCCTTCCATCGCCCATTGCGGCTGCCAGTCGTACGCTCCATTTATTGGTTTGATCTTGCAGCGGATTACTGATCTTAGCTCCCTTAATAAGTTAGCATCCCCACCGGGGCGGACATTCCACCGGTCGACTTCCTTCGATTCATGAGCATATTTTACTCTCGGCATCAAAAAATCGTACATATCGAGGCCGTCCGGACCTTTTTCGGAATCCGAATCTTCAACAGCCGAAGCAAGACCGGCCGCTGTACATGCCGTACCGAGCACAGCGGCGCCCGCTCTCTTCAGGAATTGCCTTCGATTCATCTGTCCTTGTTCTTCATTCATGACTCAACTCTTTCCTGCTATCCACCTGAGAAAAAAAACTTTGAGGCGGCCAAACCGTCCATCCTGCTTTGCTCATATTTCCAGGGCTGCTTGCTCGCAACGCCATCCGCGTTATCTTCCAGGACCGGCGTCTCTGTTGTCAGCAGGGATCCAAGGCGATAGAAATCATCCACGCCCCTGCAAGCGGATGTGAACGCCTCCAGCAGCGAAATCCTGCCATTACCATCGGTATCACTGCCTTCGTCAACTAATGCCGGCACAAAATATTCGCTGAATTTCGTGCTGTAATGCTGATCCGCAGTACATGCGCCAATAACAATTCTGCCCCGCCCCGTAACAGCCTTTACGGCCAGACCTGCACCCGGGCAATCCAGCACAATCAGCATTGAAGAGGCCTTAATTCCGTTTATCCATTCGGCCAATTGCTTATGAGTAATGTCGGGGCCGGGAAGATTCAAACGCAGAGTCTCCGACAATACATTGGCCTGACCTATATAGTAAAATATGAACCTGTCCTCAGGATTAACAGTAGCTGCGAATCTATCCATTTGCTCCTTCAAGTTCACCGTTGTCGAAATTCCCGAACCTTTGCGAGCCGTCGATTTACTATCAACCAGGACACTCAACCGCTCAGGCAGAACTCCGGCAATATCGAGGAAAAACCGGCTAAGGTCCGTCACCGCCCGGTCTTTCGCCAGGCGCTCTTTTGAGTTCTTATTGATACCGCCGACAATCAGGACATAAGTCTTTCTGCTCTCCTTCGACTCCGGGCTTTGTTCGGCACCAAACGCTTCGAAAAGTGGAAATCCACTTACTATAAGCAACAGAATTGCAATTATTGTCATTTTTATAACAACCTTAATACCTTATCAAACCAAACCGATGGCGCGCCTTAGTAACCAGCTTGCACTCAGTACCATACACAAAACAACAAGCAGCGGCCAACCGGGCCAGATACTTGTCATCCGGCGGGAACTACCAACCAGTGTTTGAGCCTCAAACATCTTTGCAATATCGTCGCCAACATCGTCGGCGTAGAAATATCTGCCATCGAGCTTTCCGGCAAGCTCACGGAGAAATTTTTCGTCCAGCTCGACATCCGTCATCTCGGTCTTAACCGGCGGCAGATTCACGGCAATAGTCTTCTCGCCAAGGAACACGCCATTAACCTCGGCCTGTGCCGTCGCTACAATCGACTGGTCCTGCACATCCCCGACTTCAGCGATGTAGTACCCGCGATCAACCTGGATCATTCTTAAAACTTCATCCCGCATATTAAGCAGCACGTTAGCACCGGCAACAGGGACGAACGAATTGTCGCAGACATAGGCCTCGAATTTTATCTTGTTCGTTTGCCCGGCAGCCCTTTCGGCGAACAATTCTATCGCCGCTTCCCGTGACGTCACTCTGCCCAAATGAGCGGTAAGCCCGGCCATCATCTTATAGAGCCACCCGCCCTGCAAATCTTCGCGGTACAGCGAGAAAAGCCTGGAAATATTGAGCAGGCATACCCTGCCCCGCCCCACTCGATGAACAGAAATAACAGGGGTCTCTTTAATCGTAGCCAGTGTTGTCGAGGCAGGCTTGTGACTGATAATTCGGTAATACGGGCATGCCGGCCCATCGATGTCCTGCAGCGATCCTTGGTCGAGCAATTTGCCGTCAATCGCTTCAGGTGTCAGTTCTATCTGTCCCGGACTGCTCGGCCAAATTGTCGGATTGCCGGCATCGAAAATTACCGGCATCAGAGCTTTTGCCTTCTTGTTTGTCCACTCGGCGGGTCCGAATTCGGCCTTGCCCGGCAGCAAAATAAGACCGCCCCCCCTGTCAACCACAAAACTATACAGACCGGCAATCTGGGCGTCCGTTAAGGCGTCGAATTCACAGGGACCAAGAATGATAATATCGTACCGATTAAATCCCTGCCGGTTGTCAGGCAGCCCGACATATCCATACGCCTGGGCGACGTTCTTAGCCAATATGGGCGTTCTAATTACATCCAGGCCCAGGTCCAGCTCAATCTTTTCGTCTCTGGCCAAAACCTGCCTGAGCTTGCCGATATCGAAACTCGCTACTTGCGAATATAAAAGAACCTTGAGCCTGGTTTCTTCAACGACATCGACCATTGTGCTGCGAGCGTTATTCGCCAGATTCGTTTCATGCTTGAGCGACTTTGCACGGGCCGAAAAACTATAGCTGCCGATTCTGTCGGCTCCGATAGTAAACTCTGCCGTTACATCTTTGGCCAAGGAATCGCTTCGGCGCCGATTCCGGTTAAATAACTCGGCGGGAATTTGCTTCGAATCTACCACGTAATTGTCTTTTAGTAATTCTATTGTCACAGGCTGATTCTGAAAATTCCTGGCACTAACGACAACCTGTATTTCACAGGCTGTATCAATCGCAATTCGTGAAGGGGCATTTATCGATTTTATCGCTATGTCGGTTTGCCGGTCTCTGGAACCGACTCCGATAATGGCAATTTGAAAATCCCTGCTGTGAAGCGGCAGATATGAGCGAATATTATTGTCGTCGGCCCGGCCGTCCGTGAAGATGACCGCCCCGACGACCCTGCTTTCTTTATCACCTGATGTCTCCGAGTCGGAATTTTGCACATCTTTATCTTCTTCGAAGTCATATTTGCCCATCACAGCCAGAAGACTGTGCATATCCGTTTGTGGGCCCCAGCGCCGCAGAAAATCCGATGTGCCGCTATGATAAGTCTGCCGGTCGAATCCGAAGACTTTATAACCGGGACTGTCCGCATCGAGAGGGCGAAACTTCTCTTGAAATATATCAAGCGCCCTATCCAGCCGGTTGATCCGCCCGTCTTCAATAACCGACATACTCTCGCTCGTATCAAAAAACGCCAGAACCGAATTCCTCGATAGAGTCTCGCTCATTTTAGACCGTGACGGATTCCACAAAATCAACAGTAATATGACAATCGCAAAATACTGCAGCACAATCAACGGCCACCTGTATGACCGTCGGCTCGCCTTTTGTAATTCGCCGGAGCGGAAGGCAAAAAACATCATCACGGCAGAGACGATTAAAAGCAGTCCAGCAATAAGATGTCCGGGATAGTCAGCGAATATCATTTTTTCACCGGTTCCTGATCGTACCTTGCTGCGTTTTCAAAAAACTCATTCTCCTGTCCATAAAACTCAGCATCCGAGGATTCATCATCAATCCACTGGAAGCCGCGTTTTTTCGCATCGATGGCGATAGACCAAAACTGTCGAGCCATTTGCCTTGCCGCTTCCGCCGAAGCCAGATTCGGATTCTTAGTGAGAACAAGGCCTGCTCCCGACTGCGTACTCCCAGCCTTATCTACGGTTGCCCACTGCGGCTCCGGCATCATTTCAAGCAGCCGCTTTGCCGCTTCGAGCCGGGCCAGCATCTGCTCGCGTTCTGCACTGGTAACAGATTTAGCGAGGGCATCCGCATCCTCAATAAGCTGCTCGGCCATTTCCTGAGCCTTTTGTGCGAGCTTCTGTTCATTGCTCATCGTAAGCTCACCATCAAGCGCCTCTTTAGCCATGTCCAGTTCGCGTTTGGCTGAGTCCATCAGGGCGACAGCGTCATTTGATCTTTGCTCATTCATCTGGGCTCGATAGCGGGCCTCAGCCATTTCATTCTGAAAGTCTTCCATCCTGGCGCCGGCCTCGCTCAGGTGTTCCTGTGCTTGAGCCCGGCCTTTACTTGTACCGCCATCCGAGCTTTCAGGCAGATCCTGCAGTTCTTGCTTTAACTTCAAAACCTGCTCCTGCAGGGCCCGTTGCTTCGCCTGGAGCATTCGGAGTCTGGCTTCAGCGTTTGCGCTGCCGTCTTGCCCGCTGCCCTGAGCCTCTGCATCAGAAGTTGTAGGATGGGCAGGTTCTCCTGCCCATGCAGTTTCCGATGCAGCATGGGCAAACGAGTTGCCCATCCTACGCCTTGTTCCATCGCCGGAACTTTGACTATCCGATGCACTCTTACCCTCCCCGGGACTCTGGCCCTGGGAACTTTCCGGGCTCGCCGTATTGCTCTGCTTGCCATCGGGAGTGCCCGAAGCTCCTGTGCTTTTCCCTGCGCTTTGACTTTTGTCAGGTGAGTTCTGTTTGCCGGAACTATCCTTGCCGTCGCTGGAACTTTGACTATCCGATTCGCTCTTGTTTTCGTCCGGACTTTGGCCTTGAGCATTTTCCTGACTTCCGGAATTGTTCTGCTTACTATCGGGAGCGCCCGAAGCTCCATCGCTTTTTCCGGCACTTTGACTTTTGGCTGAAGAATCCTCCTTTTGGGCACTATCCTGGCCGCCACCGGAACTTTGACCATCCGAAGTACTTTCGGCTTTTTGCCCGGCGGCCTCGCTTTGCTGCCCGGCATTCGCTGCATCCTGATCCTGTTTTTCGGCGTCCTTTTTTGATTGACTGTCGTCTGTGCTTTTCTGTGCAGTTTTTTTCTCTTCGGCCTGTTGTTCGAGAAAGTTCTCAAAAGACCATTGTAATTCCCCCTGCTCCCTGGTCAGCTTATCCAGCTTTTGCTGCATCTTCTTCAACTGGCCTTCAATTCGCTCTTTCTCATAGCCCGTAAATTCTGGTTTCTCCTGCAATTTCACGCTGTCGGGTTTTTTGGGCTGCCGGCCCTGGCTGCTGCTGGGCGGGCTCCAGGCCAGTTCCAATTCGATGATGAACTTGCGCAGAATACGATAGGCATTTTTCTCAGGAACCATAGCCGATGCCGCATCATGCGCAGCCAAATGCCCGCTTGCCTGCTGAAAATATCGTATAACCTTGTTGAGCACGGCCTTATGAGTCGCCTGGAAGCCGTACTGAGAATCGTCACGAATCAATGCCACTTGCTCGCCGCAGTACCGGACGTCCTGGTTTATGAATCCAAGCCTGGAACTATCCTGCTCCGTCAGCTCCGGCTTGCTCGCAATCGCCCATGTCTTTTTAAGAATCGCACGAGTGTATTCGAGAATATTCAACAGCTCCACCTGAGGCGAAGCCCCTCCCTGTGACTTTCCTCCGCCGGGCATTGGAACCCAATTTTGACGATATGGTCTGATCTCGATAAAATACACGTCGCTGCTTGAAGTCCGATTAGCCGGTTCCGAGCCTGTATCAATATCCGTTGCCCCGGCGTAAAACAGCACGCTGTCGCCAACTGTCAGTTCGTACTCTTCCAGCTCGATCGTATGTGTGAACTCTTTGCTCCTGGCCCCTTCTTCGACCGGAATCACTATCTCTTTGGGCTCCCGACCGGGTATTTCCATGCACATTTTTACAGATTCCAACCCGAAATCGTCGGTAACCTCGAACGTTATTGGCACGCTCGCAACGTTCGTCGCCGGATAATCGCCGTCCGGCGATACCAGCTTAAATTTCGGAGGCTCATCCGTCTTGACAATAACCTGCAGGTCGGACACGTTTTCATTAACCAGCCCCTGCTCGCCGACAAGACTAAACTTTGCGGAGCCGTTCTTCTCGGCAGTAAAATGAAAGGAGAATTCTTCCGCCCCGTTTAATTGCCTTGTGACTTGTTTGCCATCCGGGCCAGTTGCCATAAACTCGCTGAGCTTATCAGTGGCTTGCACATCCAGCGTCACACTGCTGCCCGGAACGACTTCCAGCGTATTGTTCTCAATCTGTTCGGTATAAGGTTTGACCCATTTTCTTCTCGGCGGCCTTCTCGGCAGCGTGACTTTAGCGGCCATGCTCTCTATCCCAGGCGCCGGAGATATGTTCAGCTCGTGCCACTCTGTAGCGGCAGAATCCGTCTCAAACCGATATTTATATTTGCCTGGTTGCGAGAAAGACTTCGCAGCCTCGAATTGTGCTGTTTTTCCTTCGCTGGAACGCGGCCGGATTTGCATTTCCTGAAGTTTTTGCTCCTGACTACCGTCTGCCGTTTCCGGTTTTAGCTCGACCAGAACCAGCTTTCCCAATTCCGGCACACGGCCTTTAATCTCGGCTGCAAATTTCACCTCAGAATCCGGTTCGGCAACCAGGTCCTTCGTGATGGATTCCAGATGTGTCGATGACAGCGGCTCAACAGAAGCCAGCGGACTCATCAGCCGGGCAAAGTACGAGGAAAAATAGACATAGTTGTCACGGACATAAAACGTCGCCGCGACAAGGCCAAATAAAATAACCGCCCCCAGAACATATCCCTGCCATTTTTCAACAGTCGAATCGAACCTGAATTCTTCGCTCTCTTTGTCCACCCTCAGCACGAGCTGCCCGGCAAGGGCTTTCGAGTAAGGGTAATCCTGTTTGTTCTCGTAATATTCGATGGCCGTGACAAGTTGCTGGTTAAAACTCCTTTTGTTCTCAATGTAATTTGCAGCGACGCTGCAGGATACATGACCGAGCAATAATTTTGTTAACCTGTGCAATAGAAAAGCAAGACCGGCGGCAAGCAAAATAAAAGCTGTGATTCGGGCAATTTCGTCAAAGTTCAGCCGGTGGTCGAGCCACGCATAGAAGCCGGTAAAGACCGAGACAAAGATAAGGCAACTCGCCGCGACCTTAAGAATCGCAAGCATCACCAGCCATCGCCTGACCTTTCCCACCCTTGCGACAAGATCGTTGAGTTTTTCGTCCACATTCTCAGCCATAATCAAACCTTATCTACCGCTTCAATCTGTTCGCGACCGCCGGCTCCGCCAGGAGCAGCAGGATAAGTGTCCATGCAAATATCTTCCAAAGAGGCCTGTTTTTTTTGTCACGCAATACATCTGCTTCGGTGACATCACTTTCGGCGCCGGTCGCGAATATCCGGCTCATAACGCCGGCAAGTTCCGCAGCGACGGGCTTAGTCATATCAGTTTCGCCCTGCGGCAAATTAATCCCGGCATATATCGTCGGCTTGCCGAGTGTCTTGATCCATCCTATGCCGGCCGGGTCGGGCACCATCAGGGATGAGTCCGCCACTACTGCCCGGCGATTTGTACCGTCACAAGTCTCGATCCATATTTGCTCTTGTCCGGCAAACGCCTGGTCCCTGCCGGATATCGGCAGCACGATCCGCTCATCACGAGTAAAACAGTACTCGTCGAGCTGATGACTCTCTCCCAGCAAATACCGGCAAAAAGCAACGGATGCATTCGACTTGGTCAGCGATCCGAGCGAATCGTCCACGCTGGTATTGACAAGAATAGAAATGCCGCTGCCGAGACTTTTGAGATAGACCAAGCCAAAGCCGTTCTGCAATTGCCACAGCAACCGGGCATCAGGATGCGGTTCACATTCGAAGCAGCCTTTTAGAAGAACCTTGTCAATCCTGTAATTGGACAGAGACCTCGCTGCAATATGGTCCACGCTGGGGGCCCGGCTGTCAGTAGGTTTCGGCTGTATATATATGCGTTCGTTAATACATTTTCCCGGCAGCGCAGCAAGAATATCTCGTTGCCATAACTGCTTCGCGGCCTCGGGCGCTGCCGCCTCCGTGACAAAACAAACAAACCTGCCGCCCGCTTTCACGAAGCTCTCGATCTCCAGGGCTAAATCACCGAGCCGATCCGTAATCCCTGAGCAGACGACCACATCAGCCCAGTCCATATCCGAAGCAGCAAGCTCACTCATCGAAATCTGCTTAATTCTCAACGCATCGTACGAACTCGTTCGCGACAACGTATCGGTCGCAGTTTTGAGCAAAAACATTCGATTCTCGCCCTCACCGGCAAGAATAATGTTTATGTCCTCATGCCCGGGTATGGAAACCGCCAGGTAAAAAGTATCGTCCCCACTGAGACCGTCGCCGTCCGACAAGCTCAATTCCACGGGCAGAACAGATGACTGCCGCCCGGCGGCGCCAACGTCAAGCTGCACCTGATAGACGTTTCGCTGATTCGCGGACAGATTGATATCTACCGGTGCCGATCTATTCGTTCCGGTTCCGGCTGTTAAGAGACGATTCTGCCGGAGAAGCCCGTAATTGACGACGGCGACATTTATGGTCAGTTTACCATCGGCAAGACCTATAACGTGAGCGCCCGTTATCGCGGCATTATTTACCGGTTTCGATGAGACAATCGGCTCGTAATCGATTTTGTTAACAGCGGCAGGTTCCTCGACATTGACAAATTGCCTCAGCGTATTGGGCGTAAAATCACTCAGCACCAGTACCGATACATTGTCACTCAAATGCTCCGCACGGTTGGCCCGGCTCAGTCGCGAAAGAAAATCCGCCACATTTGTGCCGCCCGGCTCAACATTCAGGGCCCTTACCTCAGCCAGTGCCTGCTCTTTGCCCAGTCCCTGCATCCAATCTCCCGAGGCCAGAGCACAAATATTGAACAGAGCATCGTCCTGGGCCGAGCGTATATAATCGACTGCCGAATCTACGAGCTTTTCGAAATAGCTGCCGTTGCCATCGGAGTATGCCATTGACATCGAATTGTCCAGGCCGAGGCAATGGACAGACCTTGACTCCGATGGCTTGAGCCGGATGTGCAGCAGCGGCCGGGCAAAAAGCATCGCAATAAGAACAATGATCGCGCAGCGAAGCAGCAGGATCAGCAGGTCGCGCAGCTTTCGCCGGGACCGGCTCTCGACCTGGCCCGAGTGCAGGAATCGGAGCATCGTAAAAGGCAGGCGCCTGAATCGCGGCTTTGCCAGCAGATGCGCAATCACAGGCCCGGCGACCGCGAGCCC